>CAYZVG010000195.1:0-6123 GCA_964481595.1 uncultured Occallatibacter sp.
GAGGCGGGCAGCCTTGCCACGCAGGCCGCGAATGTAAAAGAGCTTGGCGCGGCGCACTTTGTAGCTGCGAACCTTCTCGATCTTGTCGACGACCTTGGAGTTGAAGGGAAAGATGCGCTCGACGCCCTGGCCAAAGCTCATCTTGCGGACGGTAAAGGTGCCCTGGGGGCCATTGTTGATGGCAATGACCAGGCCCTCAAAGGCCTGCAGGCGTTCTTTATCGCCTTCCTTGATTTTTACCTGGACGCGAATTTGGTCGCCGGGCACAAAGGTGGGCAGATCGGTGCGCTTAAGCTTGTCGGCCAAGCGCTGCATTACGGGATGTATTGACATGGCTTCTTCCTGCGGTTGAACTCAGAATTTCCAGTTTATCAGAGAAGCGGCCCCAGCCGCCACTTCTGAAGAAGTCTTTTCCCACGGTATATTTGCCTTATGGAAACCAGCCGTGAGTGTTTGCGACATGCCCTGGCCGCTTTGGCCTACCGTGCCACGCGCGCGCTTGAGAACGCGCCGGCGAATTTTGCTCACTTTGACGGAGCCGGCCGCGAGCCGATAAAGACAGTGGCCCACATGGGAGACCTGTTCGACTGGGCGCTCTCGACTGTGGAAGGACAACAGCGCTGGAATAACTCCAAGCCACTGGAGTGGGCCGAGGAGTTGCAGCGGTTTTATGCCGCGCTGGGCGCCTTTGACGCGTTTCTGGCATCGGATGCCGAACCGGCTGCGCCGTTGGAGCGTCTGCTGCAAGGGCCTGTGGCCGATGCGCTGACGCACGTTGGGCAGCTCGCCATGCTGCGTCGGCTGGCGGGATGCGCGGTGCACGGAGAGAACTTCTACGTGGCCGATATTGCGGTTGGACGGGTGGGGCCGGAGCAGGCCGCGCCGGTGAAGACGTTTTAGTTGCATCTATTCGTCGCCCACGTCTTCGAACGCGCAGCTGAGTTCGTGCTTTCCCAGGCGCCCAACCGCGAGGCAACTGGGGCACCCATTTTCATTGCTTGATTGAGATTAGGGCTTGCTGTCTTGCGATCCCACCCATTCGCCAGAAAAAAGCGAATGGATGGGACATGGGGATGATGCAGGTTCACACGATCAGGGACCTAGTTGCGGTGGTCGTGGTCCCCCATCTGCCCATCCATCTGGCGCGAGATGCCGCGATCGTAGCCGCGCCTGTAGGCTTCGCGGTAATCGTTGCGCATGCCGCTCGGCACATGCGGGTGGCGGTACTCATCGCGGTTGTTCACGTTTGGCTGGCGATGATTGTCAAGGTCCTTGCGTGCGCCATCCATACCATCTTGAAAACCACGGCGCTGGATGTCGCTACCCATCCCCGGCCCCATGTCCATTCCCATGCCTGGCCCCATATCGGGTCCGCCATGGTCCTGGCCGCCCATCCGCTCTCCGGGCCCACCCATTGGCTGCTGATCGCCGCCCATGAAGTGCGAAATGCCTACCTGGTATCCGCGACGGAAGCCGTCGCGATACGCGTCCCGCTGTTCGCGAGGAATCCGCGGATTACGGTACTCGTCGCGGCTGTTTACGTCTGGATGACGATGATTGCCGAAGTCATTGCGCGCGGCTTCGATACCGTCGTGGAAGCCGTGGCGTTGAATCTCCTGCAATTCCTGCGGAGGCGTGTCCCAGCCGCCGTGGTCCTGGGCGTAGTTTGGGTTACCGGGTGCTTGAGACATGCCCGGCGCGCTGGCCATGCAGAGTCCTGTTGCTCCCAGGAAGAGGGAAAGTGCCGGTACTACCAGTCGAGTGAGAGTCATGATGTAAATCTCCTTTTCTTGCGGTTTCAAAGGCAAATCAGGATCGAGACCAGGAAAGATTACTGGACAGGCCGGGCGCAGAAATGGTCACTGTTGCTCAGCATCGGTTTTTGGGGGGCGGAGCTCCGGGGCGGCGCGCCCGACCCTACCGGAGCAGATCTTCGAGTGTGGCGCTAAGGGTGGTTTTGTCGTCGCGGTACTTGACGATGACGGCGGCGTAGAGGCTGAGGCCCCAAGCATCGGCGTTGGGGTGGGCTTTGCCTTTGGTGATGGCGCGCGCGCCGGGCACAACCACGGCATTCTCAGGGATGATGAGCGGCAGCTCTTCCGTCGCGCGCAGAACTTCGCCGGTAACCAGATTGAAGACAGGCGTGCCGCGCGTGAGGATGGTTCCAGCGGCAAGGACCGCGCCCTTGCGCACGATTGCGCCTTCGTACACTCCACAGTTGCCGCCCACCAGCACATCGTCCTCAATCACGACCGGGCTGGCGTTGATGGGCTCAAGCACGCCGCCGATTTGCGCTGCCGCGCTCAAGTGGACGCGCTTGCCGATCTGCGCGCAGGAGCCGACCAAAGCGTGCGAGTCAACCATTGTGCCCTCGTCAACGAAAGCGCCGGCGTTGATGTACATGGGCGGCATGCAGACAACGCCTTTGGCGACGTGAGCGCCGGCGCGGATGGAAGAGCCGCCGGGCACGACGCGGATGCCGTTTGCGGGGCGGAATAGCTGCACGGGATAGGTGTGCTTGTCGACAAACGAGAGTCCGTTGGAGGACTGATCCTCAAGAACGCCGAGACGAAAGCCGAGCAGGATTCCCTGCTTGACCCACGGGTTGACGCGCCAGCCCGTGCGAGATTCGGTATCGGGCGAGGCGGCGCGCACTTCTCCGCTTTCAAGAGCGGCGCGGAGCGAGAGGAAGCTGGCCATAGCGGCGGGATCGGCTGCGGCGGCGGGGCCGGCGGCGAAGTGGGCCTCGATGGAGTCTTTGAGCTGGTCAATCGAATTGGACATGGTCTTGGGTTGGTTGCACTTTGAGTCTACCAACTTGAGGGCGGGGGTGAGCTGCCTTGATGGGAGCTGTGCATGCTTTCCCATATCTCAAAATCGAGATATTGGGCACCCGATTGCATGTGCGACGGACGCGCGGGAGTCGATCTCCTCAGGCGGCCTCGTAGGAGTAGGCGTGGTGGAGGTGATGTGCGGCGGAGATGGTCTGGAGGCGGAAGGAGTTGTTGCCGGTGGGGATCATGGCGACGGGGACCGGCGCACTACCCAGCGATTCGCGCAGGACCTTGGACTCGAGCCATGCGCTGAGGCGGGGGTCGCGGATATGCGGCTGGCCTGTCCAAAAGTCCGGATCGAGACCGCACTGAATCCGCAGATGGTCGAGTTGAAGCTCGATCACCGAGAGGCTTTTAGGAAAGTGTTTGCGAACGTTGTTGATGCCTACCTGCAATCCGGTGATTGCGCGGCCTTCATTTTGCGTTTGAACGACCATCGTGCACCTTGCATTCTTTCCACGACAAGACCAGAGTGTAGCCATGTTGGGTAAAGGTGCAATGCCACGAAAGTTGAATTCCTGCAAGGGGTTCCCGATTTATTAACGGCTGCGATCGAATTCCGGAAACTGGAATCTAGCTGGGGACGGGTGCGGATTTCAGCTAATGGAACGGGACGGATTGGGCGGGTAGGCAGTGTATCAGGTCCGTATGCGATACTCGGGAGCAGATATGTATAAGCGGATCGTACTCAAGCTATCGGGAGAAGCGCTGGCAGGCGAGCGCGGATTTGGTCTAGACGCCCAGAAGGTCACTGAAACCACCGAAGAAATAGCCGAGATCCATGCCATGGGCGTGGAGATTGGCATGGTGGTGGGGGGCGGCAATTTCTTTCGTGGCATTGAAGGGCAAGCCAGAGAGATGGACCGGGTGAGCGCCGACAACATGGGCATGCTGGCTACGGTGATGAACGCCATTGCGCTGCAAGATGCGCTGGAAAAGCGCGGAGTGCAGTGCCGCGTGATGAGCGCCGTGTTCATGAACCAGCTTGCCGAGCCTTACATCAGGCGGCGCGCTGTGCGTCACCTTGAAAAAGGCAGGGTGGTGATTTTTGCCGCGGGCATCGGCAATCCGTTTTTCTCGTCGGACACCGCAGCCAGCCTGCGCGCCATGGAGATCAAGGCGGACGTGCTGCTGAAGGGCACCAAGGTCGAAGGCATCTACAACGCCGATCCCGTGCTGGTGAAAGACGCGGTAAAGTACGACGAGATCACCTACATGGAGATCCTGCGCCAGGGGCTGAAGGTGATGGACCTGACGGCGGTGAGCCTGTGCAAGGACAACAACCTGCCGATGATCATCTTCAACATGAACCAGCCGGGCAACATCAAGCGGGTGGTGATGGGCGAGAAGGTGGGTTCGCTGGTGACGGCTTAGCAGCTTTTTTGCCGGAAGCTGCACACGGAGACGTCTAACTGCTAGTGGAGACAAGCAAGCCAGCGCCGTTGAAAGCACTCACAGGGCTTCGCTGCTTTGCGGCGATCAACATTGTGCTGTTCCATTTCTCAAACCCGCAATGGTTTGGGTTTATGGCGCCGGTGGTGAATGCCGGGTTTATCTCGGTGAGCTACTTCATTCTGCTGTCGGGGTTCGTGCTGGCTTACAACTACAGCGCGCGGGCCCAGAATGGGGAGCTGGACCGGAAGCGCTTTTGGGAGGCGCGGTTCACGCGCATCTATCCCATCTACCTGCTCAGCCTTCTGCTGAGCCTGGGACAGCTTAAAACCGAATACCCGACGCATACGCCGGCGATGTTCTGGACCGGCGTGGTGCTTACGCCTTTGCTGCTGCAGGGATGGATTCCAGCCATTGCCACGTTTTTGAATACGCCGGCGTGGACCATGTCGGCCGAGGCTTTCTACTACTTCATCTTTCCGTGGGTGGCGAAGTGGAAACCGCCGGCAAGCATGACCCGGCTCTTGTGGAAGATGGCCGGAGTGTGGGTGGTGGGCCTGGTCCCCGGCGCTCTGTACATGATCTTCAATCCCGACGGCATTCGAACGCCTGACCGCTGGAGCTATGGCATCTGGCTGTGGGCCCTGAAATACACGCCCTACGCGCACGTCTGCAGCTTTGTGTTTGGCGTGATGCTGGCCAGCCTGCATGGGATGATTCCGCGCACTCACCCGGTGCGCCTGTGGCTGGGACTGCTGGGGTTTGCGGGCATCTACGTGCTGGCATGCATGGGGCCGCTGGTTCCTTACGTGATAATTCACGATGGGCTGCTGATGCCGCTGTTCGCCTGCATCATTCTGGGGCTCGGTGGAGAGAACCTGCTGGCCTCGGCGCTGAGCATCCGGCCGCTGGTGTTTATCGGCGAGGCCAGCTACTGCCTGTACCTGCTGCACTTCAACCTGTGGTACATGGTGCATGGATCGCATGTGCTGGACTGGCTGGGGCTGATGCGCTTCGATCCGTGGATCAGCTACGTGCTGATGATCGCGATGGCGCTCTTGGCGCTGCACTTTGTGGAGAAGCCGGCGCAGCGGGTGCTGCGGGGCTGGCTGCACCTTTGGCGGTAGGGGATGGTGGTGTTGGCGTGGCTAGCGGTGTTAGCGGAGATAGCCGGGCTGACAGGCCGGACGAGTATCCTTATGGGACGGCTTACTTGAAAAAAGCAAAAGCAAACAGGGGCTGAAGCCCGCGATTTTATTGGCCTCTTACGGCATGGCTGAAGCCATGCCCTGACGCTTTGTGCCAATGGTGGATTCCGAGTTGTATCCCGGATTGCGAGTCTCCGCGAGACGGATAGATGCGGAATCGTAGATCGGGAAATCCTGACCCGCGACGCGCACTTTCAAAGTTCAAACAGGAAATAGGGAACTTAGGTTTGGGTCTGTATGGAATCCCAGGTCTGAAAATCGAGACCTGGGGTAGCCGGCTTCTGTAATTGATCGGGTGTGCGTCGGCTGCTGTGCTATCCCACCCTTTCACGATAAGACGGTGAAAGGATGGGGCACCCAGATTCAATGCTTGATCGAGACAAAGGGCAACCAACATTTGAATGCTGCCGGGGCAGAACGCCCAGGCAGCACTTACAGACATTAGCCGTTGAGCAGGTCCTGCAGCTTGTTGAGCGTGCGGTGCAGGTCCTTGTCGGTGCGGCGCTGCTCCTCGATTTTTGAGATGGAGTGCATGACCGTGGTGTGGTGCTTGTTGCCGAACTGACGGCCGATCTCAGGCAGGCTGGCTTCAGTCATTCCCTTGGCCAGGTACATGGCGATCTGGCGGGGCACAACGACGTTGCGCGAGTTGTTCTTCTGCTTCAGGTCGCTGACTCTCATGCCGAAGT
>CAYZVG010000196.1:0-6075 GCA_964481595.1 uncultured Occallatibacter sp.
GCTCTCATCGTCGGCAAGGTCGTCGGCCTGGCGCATGAATGCGTAGATGGCGCAGATGGCGTTGCGCCGCGCCGGCGGCAGCGCAATAAATGCGTAATAGAAATTCTTGGCTTCGCGCCTGGCGATTGTGCGGCAAGCCGCGTAGGCCTGGCTCAGCGTGGGTGCGTTCACTGTCGGTTCCTGGTTCAAGCCGCCTTCTTTGCCGTGCCTTTTCCCAGGCGGAGAAATGGAATCGCCTTGCCGCTCAATGCCCTGAGGGCAAGAGCAAGTTTAGTGCGTTTCGTGATAGCCGGGCGCGCGCTGAGCACGTCGTAGTTACAGCGCTCAATAGCGCGCAGAATCTCCAAACCGCCGCGGCTGAAAAGATCCAGATCGAGAGCGAGCTCGCGGCCAACCATACCGACTAGCGGCAGTCCCTGCTCAAAGAGCGAACGCGCGTAATCGACTTCGTAGCGGAGCAGCTCGCGGAATGCAGGCGTCGCCACTCCGCCAGCGATGGTTTCGTCGCTCACGCCGAATCGGCGCATGTCGGCCTGCGGCAGGTACACGCGATCTTTGGCGAGGTCGACGCGCACATCCTGCCAGAAGTTCGCAAGCTGCAATGCGGAACACGTTGCATCGGAGAGACGAAATCTTTCTTCAATGGTTTCAGGCGTCACTTCTCCGCAGGCGTAAAGCACAAGACGCCCAACCGGGTTCGCCGAATAGCGGCAGTAACGGAGCACGTCGTCCATGGTTTCGTAACGCGTGACGGTCTGATCCTGGCGAAAGGCGACGAGCAGATCGGCAAACGGCTCCTTGGGAATAGAACGCGCGCGGATGGTCTCGGCCAGTGCAACAAAGACAGGATGACGCGCACGGCCCTGGTAGCAGGCGTCTAGCTCCTGTCCCCACAGGTCAAGCAACGCGAGAGACGACGCCGTCGAACCAACCTCGTCGCCCAGATCGTCGGAGACGCGGCAGTAAGCGTAGATCGCGTGGAAGTGTGGCCTGAGCGTGGCGGGAAGAAACCACGAGGCCACATGAAAATTCTCGTAGTGCGTCTCGGCTAGATGGCGGCACCATGCGCGCGCCCGCTCCAGCGTGGGTGCAGTGTCTGGAATGCGATAAGACGCGGGCAGCGCCGCCCAACCTTGGGCCAGCAACTCATCGCGGCTCGGCTGCGCGCCGCCGGGCGCGGTCTCACTGCTCACAGTATTCGTCTCCGGCTGCACGGTTGCGGAGTTCACTCAGCATCACCTCAGGATACGGGCCAGGACAAGGTTCAGGGCACAATGGCGGTCTTGATCTCGCTCGATCGGTTCATCAGCTTCTCAAAAACGCGGTTGAGTTCGTAGAGGTGAGCATGGCCGGTGATAAAAGCTCCTGCCTGAAAGCGGCCTGCCGCAATCAGGTCGAGCGCCTTGCGGCAGATCTCCGGCGTGTGGTGAAAGGTGGCGCGCAGGGTAATGTCGCTATAGTGAATGCGGTTTGTGTCGAGCGTAACCTTGGTATCCGCGGCGCATCCGCCAAAGAAGTTCACCGTTCCGCCCTTGCGCACCAGGTCAACCGCCTCCTGCCACGCATCTGGCACGCCGACGGCTTCTATTGCAATATCCACGCCGCGATCCTTGGGAGTGAGAGCGCGGGTTTCGCGAATCGCCTTGCGAATGCTGGTGGTTTGCACCACATGCTCCGCGCCTAGCTGCTTTGCCGCTTCCACCTGGCCGTCGTGACGCACCAGCGCAATCACTTTGTAGCCGGCCAACGCGGCCACATGAAGGATCATCAAGCCCAGCGGCCCACCGCCGATCACGGCAACGGTATCGCCTTTGCGCGGGCGCGAGTCCTCGAAGCCATGCACGGCGCAGGCCAGCGGCTCAGTCAGCGCAGCATGCTCCAGCGGGACATGATCGGGAACGTGGAGAGTGTTTTTGGCCACAATGCGCGCGGGAATGCGGATGAACTCAGCGTAAGCGCCGTTGTTGAAGAGCAGATCGTCGCACAGATTTTCTTGCCCGCGCTCGCAAAAGTAGCAGTGGCCGCAGGGAGCGGAGTTAAGCGCAACCACGCGGTCGCCAGGCGCAAATCCCGTTACGCCCTCTCCCGCCTGCACCACCGTGCCGGCCAGCTCATGTCCAAACAGTGCCGGAGGCACGATCATGCGCGCATGATATCCGCGGCGAAAGACCTTCAGATCTGTTCCGCAGGTTAGGGCCGCGCCCACACGGACAATCAACTCGCCCGGCGCCGCCTCAGGGACAGGAACCCGCTCGATTCGAATGTCTTCACGGCCGTGTAGGATTGCGGCCTTCATGGTTGTCGCCATCAGGTCCCTCCTACTCTGCCCCCGCGCCTTCTACCGGCTCAATCATAATCTTCATTGAGCTTGGCTGCGGGTGCGATGCTATGTCGATGGCCTCGACCGCTCTTTCCGTCTGAAAGCGGTGCGAAATCAGTTGAGTTAAATCGAACCCATTCCGGTAGCCGCCTAAAACCAGGCTGGTAACTTCGTCCAGAATCGGGAACGATGATGAGTATGAACCGAGCAGGGTCTTCTCGTCCACACAAACAGCGGCGGGATCAAAGGCCGCCTCGCCATGCTGGGTTTGGGCAAACAACATCACCTTGCCGCCGGGACGCGCAGCATCCATCGCCGTCTTGATAAGGGCATTGCCGCCCACCGCGAGGATGACCGCATCGGCTCCACGGCCCTCAGTAGCGGCCAACACGCGCTCAGCTACATTTTCCTTATCGGCGTAGATGGGTTCAGTGAGCCCGAAGCGGGCGGCAATGGCATGACGCTCGGGAAACAGATCGGAAGTGAGCACGCGAGCTCCAGTCCGCTTGGCCAAGGCTGCGTGCATCAGCCCGATGGGCCCCTGGCCGATCACCAGAACCGTATCGTCGGCGGCCAGGTTGAGCAGCTTCACGCCCTTCAGCACAGTATTCACCGGCTCAATGAAGGCTGCCTGCTCAAAGGGAACCCCGTCGGGAATCTTCACAACGCCGCGATTGGCAACGACAAAGTCGAAAACCCTGATGTACTCGGCAAATCCGCCGCCCGATGGTTCAAATCCAGCGGTTACGCCGGTCTTCTTGTAGAGCGGGCATTGCGCGGGGGTTTGTTTGCGGCAGTAGTAGCACTTGCCGCACGGAACATGGTGGAAGGTCATCACGCGGTCGCCCACGGCATATTGCGTAACGCCCTCGCCCACCTGCACAACTGTGCCGGCCATCTCATGGCCGAAGATGCGCGGAGCTGAATGCGAGCCCATGTGAATCTTTTTCAGGTCGGTGCCGCAAACGCCGCACGTAGCAACTTTCACGAGCAGTTCGCCCGCGCCGATTGTGGGCACAGTTACGGTCTCCACACGCATGTCGTTAATGCCGCGATAAACGACTGCGCGCATGGTGGAGGGGATCTTCGGCTCGATGCGGCTTTCAGCGCGAGATATTTGAGTTGCCATTCCGGTTTGCGATTACTCCTGATTGGGCCATATTATTTAGACGGATTGCTCTGCCAGATATTCGAGCAGTAGTTCCCTGATGGCCTGGGAAGCCTTCTTACTATTTTCGCCCATCCGGATGAGTGCAGGCCAGTACCAGGGGCGCGGAAGTACAAAAAAGAGTAACCGGGACAAGACCAATTTGCCCTGCGGCGAGATAAAACGATTGAAATCAGGAAGATTCCCTTCCAGGCCATCGCTGACGCCTTTGATGCATGTAAAGGGGATGCCACGCATAACCGCCAGCCTGGCGATGGCCGCCGCTTCCATGTCCACCAGGGCCGCGTAGTATTCGATGGCAAGCGCCTGCTTCTGGTTCACGCCAGCTACGACTCTGGGGCTGGTCACCAGGGTCATGTCGCTGCTCTGCCAGCCGGGCTCAAAGAATCGCTCGCCTGTTTTCAGGTCGAACACGCCGGTGGCGCGATAGGCCTTGCCCACCAGGGCGTCAGAGCGAATCGATCCGGCCCAGCCAATGGAGATGGCTTGATCGATGGGGCCATCTTTCTCGATTTCAGCAAAGGCGCGCGTGGCTGCGTCCTGCCCCATGCCGGCACATGCGGCAATCCACTCGGCCTGCGGCTGTGTGGTGCGCCACAGGTCGACGCCATTGCGGTGCTCATGCCGCCAGTCGCGCACAAGAGGCTTTAGTTCACCCGGCAACGCCGCAACAATGGCGATACGCTTCATGCTTTAGGACCTGCCCTGGGGTGCATAGCCATTGGCGCGGAACCACTCAATCGCCGCTCGCATGGCGGGATAGACGGGCAAAATTCGGAAGCCCAGTTCCTGCTCGGCGTGCGCGCTGGAGGCAAACATCTTCTTCCGGCCCATGCGCACCTCTTCCAGCGTGGCGCGCGGCTCCTTGCCGCGGATGCGGCCTGTGATCCACTCCTCGAAGAACGCGTAGGTGGCGGCAACCGCAAAGGGAATCTTGACGGTGGGCGAGGGAATGCCGGTGATGGCCGCCATCTTGTCGAGAATCTGTTTGAGGGTAAGGTTTTCTCCGCCGAGTATGTACCGCTTACCGGGCGTGCCTTTGGTCAGCGCGGTCACGTGCGTTCGCGCAACCTCGGCCACATCCACCAGATTCAAGCCGGTATCCACATACGCCGGAAACTTGCCGTTGAGAAAGTCCACAAAGATGCGGCCGGTGGGCGTTGGCTTTGAATCCCCTGCGCCAATGGGCGTGGTGGGGTTGAGGATGATGACCTGCTGGCCGTCTTGTGCGGCGGCAATGGCCTGCTGCTCGGCCATAAACTTTGAACGCTTGTAGTGGCCCACCATGTCCGCGAGCGAAACCGGCGTGTCTTCGTTGATGACGATGCCATCAGTACGGAAGTGCATGGTGGCCACGCTCGACGTGTAGACGAAACGCGGCACCTGCGCCTCACGCGCCATGCGGAGCAGTTCGCGCGTGCCATCCACGTTGGCGCTGTACATGGCCTCGGGGTCGGGAATCCACAGGCGGTAGTCGGCGGCTACATGCACCACCGCATCGCAGCCTTCGATCGCGGTGCGCAAGCTCTCAGGCCGACTCAGGTCGCCGACAAACGTATCGCCGTCGATGCCTTCAAGATTGGCGAGGTTGCTGGTTTTACGCACCAGGAGGCGGAGTTGTGCCCCTTCGGCGGCGAGAGCACTCGCCACGTGATGACCGACAAATCCGGTAGCGCCTGTAACAAAGACTTTCATAGATTCGAATCTCTATCGCCATCTTAAACTGCTGTGCTGTGTGGCCCGGTTTGCAGATCAGGAACCGGTCAAACATAGCAGGTAATGCAGATTTGCATTACAATGGGAGGGTTGGGGGTTCCCATGGCTATTGTGAGCACAACTTCGCGGGGACAGGTAACTCTGCGGAAGGAAATCCTGCAGCACGTCGGGATCAAGCCTGGAGAGAAACTGGAGATTGAGCTGTTGCCAGGTGGCGAGTTCAGGGGCCGGGCTGCGCGGAAGAAGGGAAAAATCCAGGATGTCTTCGGCATATTGGCCGGGAAGACGAATGTAAAGCTCACGATTGAACAAATTAACGAGGCAATCGCAGAAGCGGGAGCCGAGGCCGGCATGGCAGGCTTGAAACGATGAATATCATCGCCGACACCAATGTTCTGCTGCGCGCGGTGCTCGGAGACGATGCCAAGCAAAGCCGCGTAGCAAGACTCACCTTGAGTTCAGCCGAGCAGGTCGTACTCAGCCTTCACGCGCTCTGCGAAATGGTCTGGGTTTTGAGAAAAAGCTACAAGCTACCCAAGAACGAGATTGCCAGGACAATATACGCTCTGCTCGACGCCGAAAACGTGATTACGGATCAAGGCGCGGTTGAGGCCGGATTGAAGACTATGCAAGCAGGCGGAGATTTTGCGGACGGCGTGATCGCTTATGAAGGGCGCTGGCTTGGCGGCGAAACCTTTATCTCTTTTGATAAGAAAGCTGTCTCAATCGTCAGTGAGAGCGGGCAAAAGGCAAAACTATTGGTCTGAGCTTGTGCTTTCCCATATCTCAAAATCGAGATATGGGGCACCCATGAACTATCTGTCGATAAGGCTCAGTCCAGCTTTTCGGGTACCAGCGCTATGTTCTTTTC
>CAYZVG010000197.1:0-6052 GCA_964481595.1 uncultured Occallatibacter sp.
AGGCCCAAGCCAGTTTCCGCCTTAGCCTGCCAAAAGATTGCTCTGCTGCAGTTTTGGGTCTGAGCCTGGAATCAGTTGTACTCCGGGTTCGACCGCCAATATGCGGCATTGAGCAGCGTGGCGAAACTCACCCACGCCCAATAGGGCGCCATGAGACCTGCCGCTAAAGGCACAACCTGCCTGAACACCAGAGTCACGGCTCCAATCGAAACCCAAAGCAAAACGACCTCGGCCAAGGCCGCTCCCATTCTGTGTTTGCGGAAGAATATCCAGGACCAGGCAAGGTTGAGCGCTAACTGCACCAAAAACAGGACCAGAGCCACACTGCGCGCGGAAGAAGGCGGCGCAAGCCACACCAGCCATGCGGCGGTAGCCATCAGGGCGTAAAGCAGCGTCCAGACTGGACCGAAGACCCAGCTTGGCGGGGCGATTCTGGGCCTGGTCAAAGTGCGGTACCATCCCTTCACTTCATCCGCAGTCCATCTGCCGCCAAGGCCGGCCACCGCAAAGCAGACGACGAACCAAATTACCAGGGCTATCCATTTCATTTGGGCTTTCGCAGCCTCCTCTCGCAAGAGTATCCGAGCGCCGCGCTCGACTTTGCGCCCATTGAGCTTCTATCCTCAAAGGATGGCCGTGTTTTTCATCCGGCCAAAATGGACTTAGAAAACACGATGAGCACGCAGACGATTGCAGTACACCTGCCCGATGGGGCGGTTCGCGAAGTACCGGCCGGCACCACTCCCCTTGAGATTGCCAACTCGATTTCTCCGCGTCTGGCTGCGGCCTCGGTAGCCGCCCGCCTGATTCCGCTGAGCGTAGTTAAAGGCGAGGCTGGCTCCGACGCGCAGGCCGAATCGGAAGAGACCATGTACGGCGCAGTGGACGCCACAGCGGCGAGGCTGGTGGACCTTTCGACCCCGCTGACCGCCGATACGCGGCTGGAGCTGGTGACGGAGAAGGACCCCGAAGCGCTCAAGGTAGTGCGGCACTCGGCGGCGCACGTGCTGGCCACGGCTGTGCTGGAGTTGTTTCCCGAGACCAAGCTGGGCCACGGCCCCGCCACCGACAGCGGATTCTTTTACGACTTTTACCGCGAGAAGCCGTTTACACCTGAGGATCTGGCCGTGATTGAGGCCAAGATGGCCGAAGTGGTGGCGCGCGACGAGAAATTTGTTCACGAGTTCGAGCCGCGCGAAAAAGCGTTGGCGGAGTTTGAGCGCGACGGCGACTTTATGAAGACGCACTTCGTGACCAAGTTCACCGAGCCGGGCGCGGATGTGAGCTTTTATCGCAACGGCAAGTTCGTCGATTTTTGCCGCGGACCGCACGTGCCTTCAACGGGCCGAGTAAAAGCCGTAAAGGTGACTACACTGGCCGGCGCTTACTGGCTGGGCGACGAGAAGAATCCGCAACTGCAGCGCATCTACGGCACGGCGTTTTTCAGCAAGAAGGATCTGGACGCGCACTTTGCGCGGCTTGAGGAAGCGGCCAAGCGCGACCACCGCGTGCTGGGCAAACAGCTTGACCTGTTCAGCATTCAGGAACTGGCTGGATCCGGGCTGATCTTCTGGCATCCCAGAGGCGCCATGATTCGCAAGATCATGGAAGACTGGATGCGCGATGAGTGCCTGCGCCGTGGCTATCAGCTTGTGTACACGCCGCACGTGGCGCGCGTGAACCTGTGGCAGACCTCGGGACACGAAGGCTTTTACGCGTCAAACATGTTTACGCCGATGGAACTGGACGATGCGATGTATCGCATGAAGCCGATGAACTGTCCGTTCCACATTCTCATCTACAAGAACTCGCCCAAGAGCTATCGCGATTTGCCGGCGCGCTATGCGGAGCTGGGCAACGTGTATCGCTACGAGCGCTCGGGAACCATGCACGGCCTGCTGCGCGTGCGCGGCTTTACGCAGGACGATGCGCACATCTTTTGCATGCCTTCGCAGATTGAGAGCGAAGTGGCGGCGTGCATCGACTTTGCCGAAGCGGTACTGCATACCTTCGGCTTTAACGAATTCAAGGTGGAGCTTTCGACCTGGGATCCGAACGACCGCGCGCACTACGCCGGCTCAAACGAGAACTGGGATTTGGCCATCCGCTCGCTCGACAACGTGCTCAAGGCGAAGGGCATTCCGTACAAGACCATCCCCGGCGAAGCAGCGTTTTACGGTCCCAAGATCGACGTGAAACTGGTGGATGTGCTGGGCCGTTTGTGGCAGTTGTCCACGGTGCAATTCGACTTTAATCTGCCGGCGCGGTTTGAGCTGGAGTACGTGGGCGAGGATGGCGCACGCCATCAACCGGTAATGGTGCATCGCGCGCTGTTCGGGTCGGTGGAGCGCTTCTTTGGCGTGCTCATCGAGCACTACGCGGGCGCGTTTCCGCTGTGGCTTGCGCCTGTGCAGGTGGGTCTTGTGCCCATCAGCGAGCGGCACAAGGACTATGCGGCCAAGGTCGAGAGCGCGCTGAAAGAGGCGGGCCTTCGCGTGGAAGTAGACGACCGCAACGAGAAGATGAATGCGAAGATCCGCGACCTGGCCAACCAGAAGACGCCGTACATTCTCGTCTTTGGCGACAAGGAAGAGAGTGCGAATGCGGTGAGCGTGCGCACGCGCGGCAAGGGCGACCAGGGATCGATGCCGCTGGCCGACTTTATCGCGAAGGCGCAGGCACTGGTGGCAAGCAAGTCGACTGAACTCTAGCGGAATCGCGGGATTGGGCAGATGCTGCCTTCACGGTGGCACTGCCCACGTTCAGCCATTCGGCTACTGGCAAGTAGATCTATAGGCTATTCCTTTGGCGAGCGCCGAGCAGTCTGATTTTCGTCGCGCGAAAAATTACCCGTCGGTCGCATTCCTTTCTTCTGGGATTCCTGATATTGTTCCAGCTACCAGGAAATCGCCTATATGTATAGTTCTGTATTTCTGCCTAGCGGCGGCCGTGCCGCATTTCGTTGCCTCCAAAGTTTCGCGATGCTCACGCTGATGGCGATCATCTTCGCCCTGCCCGCGGCCGCTCAGAGCCAGCCGCCGCAAGCATCAGCCGCGTCAACACCAGCCACAGTGTCTGCAACCGCGGCAAAAGCTCTCGACGTGTCAAAGGAAGCCGTGGTCATCGACAAGCTCTACACCAAGGTGCGCGAGGAAGCCGATGGCACCGGCACGAAAGAGACCACGGCGCGCGTGCGGATTTTTGCCGACGCGGGAGTAAAGGCGATGGCCGTGCTCGCCTTTACCTACACAGCATCGAATCAGCAGGTGGATGTTGCCTACGTGCGCGTGATCAAGCCCGACGGCACGGTGGTTACAACACCGGATTACAACATTCAGGACCTGCCGGCCGACGTGACGCGCGCTGCGCCCATGTACTCCGATATTCACCAAAAGCACGTGGCCGTAAAGGGCTTGGGCGTGGGCGACACGCTTGAGTATCAAATGACGCTGCGCACGCTGAAGCCCGACGTGCCCGGCCAGTTCTGGACCGAATACACGTTCGAGAAGAACCTGATCGTTCTGGACGAGCAACTGGACCTGGATGTGCCCGCAGACAAGCAGGTGACTGTGACCAGCGCCGAGACGCAGCCCACCGTGACGACCAATGCCGGCCGCAAGCTGTACCACTGGGCCAGCCACAATCTTGCCCGGCCCGATCCCGATGCCACGCCAAAATCTACAAAGCACTGGAAGCCGGATGTGCAGGTGACCACCTTTGCAACTTGGCAGCAGGTGGGCGAGTGGTACGCAAAGCTGGCCGAGGATCGGGTTGCCCTGACCCCGGCGATCAAGACGCGCGCCGATGCGCTGACCAAGGGACTGACAACGGACGAAGACAAAGTGCGCGCCATCTTCAACGATGTGGCGCTGCACATTCACTACGTGGGCCTGGACTTCGGCATTGGGCGCTACCAGCCGCACCCGGCCGACGATGTGCTCTCAAACGAGTACGGCGACTGCAAAGACAAACATACGTTGCTGAGCGCGCTTCTGAAGGCCGCAGGCTACGATGCCTGGCCGGTGCTCATCTCCAGCAGTCGCCCGCTCGATCCGGATACACCTTCTCCCGCGCAGTTCGACCACGTGATTACGCTGGTGCCGCTGAACGGCAAGCTGCTGTGGATGGATTCGACGGAAGAGGTTTCGCCGATCGGCGTACTTATGTCTCCTCTGCGCGACAAGCAAGCGCTGGCGATTCCCACGAACAAGCCGGCGTATCTTGAGCGGACGGCGGCGGACCTGCCGTTTGCCGAAACCACTCGCTTCGATGTGACGGGAAAACTCTCGACCGAGGACCTGTTCACCGGCCACGTTACCGCCAGCTTCCGCGGCGACGCAGAGCTGATTATGCGCACCGCTTTCCGCAGCGTGCCTCAATCGCAATGGAAGGAATTCCTGCAGAGCGTTTCAAGCGCCGGGGGATTTGTTGGCGAGGTCAGTAACCCCGAGGTATCTGCGATTGAAAAGACCGATCAGGCGATTCAATATGGGTACGATTACAAGTGCGAGAAGTTCGGCCAATGGAATTATCACCGCATCTCGCCGCCGATGCCATCGGTCGGCTGGGAACTGGGCCCGGGCGTAAAGCAGATAAAGCCTGCAGACGATGTAGAGATTGGCTCGCCGGGAGACCTGATTTACACGTCCAGTATTCAATTGCCCACTGGCTGGTCGCTCGTTCCGCCGCCCAGGGCCGATGTAACAGAAGACTGGGCGGAATACCACTCGAAGTACGCTTTCGCCGACGGAAAGTTCACCGCGGAGCGCCGTCTGGTGGTGAAGAAAGACAAAGTGCCTCTGGATCAATGGGAAAAGTACCTCGCGTTTCGCCGTGCAATCTACGACGATCAAGACCGCATGACGGGTCTGAATATTCCCGTCGACTATGAAAGACCGCAGAGAGTCTCATTATCGGAGTTTGCGCTCAATTTCTTCGGCGCAGGCGGGCCCGGCCAATTCTCAGGCGATACAGTACTGAAAATCCAGACCGACCTTAAAAACCTGCAGGATGCAACGAAGATTCTTGAAGGCTCCTCCCCGATCGGCGCGGAGGATCTGGCCAAAGCCACCGATCTCTCGCGCAAAGCCGTGGACGATATCGAAGCGCTCACGCTTACGTCTTCCGCAGAAGATGCGCACTCGCTTTACTTCGGGCTGCTGCTTGGCTACGGCTGGTCAACGGTCGGCTGGTCGGCGCTTGAAAGCAAAGATATGGCCACTGCGGAGAGCTATCTAAAGGCTGCTTGGAAGCTGAGCCACGACCGCATCACCGGATACCAGTACGGACGTCTGCTCGCAGCCAAAGGCGAGAAGGCCGCCGCAATTCATCAATTCGAACTTGCCCATGTGACAGAGACGTTCGATGCACTGGACGGCTTTCTCTCAACCAACTACAAAGTGGACGATCTGATTGCGGCGAGCTACCGCGAAACCGCGGGGAAACCGCTGACCGCGTCCGCAATGAATCACGGAGCTTACAACGGAAGCCTGCAAGAGGATCTCGATAAGGAAACGGAGTGGAAACAATTCATCCACTCAACCAAGCTGACGGGCGAAGGGCTGTACTCGGTGGCCTACGAAGCGGGCAAGCCCGCGAAGATCTATTTCCTCAAGGGAGGAAAGGGATTTGAGACTCTGCAGACCGCGCTCAATGCACATCTGTTTCCAGCAGAGTTGCCGAAGGGCTCGAAGGCGCGGCTGATGCGCGAGGTTCGTCTTGTGTGCTCGCCATGGTCGGGCTGCGATGCTTCCCTGGTGTCGGCAAAGAGCATCGAGTTCCCTTCGGGTACTTCGGTGAGCGTTCCAGTCCGGGCTATCAATATCCCCCTTCAACAAACCAAACACTGACGACAACGGGCCATCCCGTGGACGGCCCGCAGTCAACCGATGAGCCGGGCGTCAGGCGTTGATGGCCATGCCATTGACTGCGCCGTAGGCGTCGAGCAGTGACTCGCTCAGCGTGGGGTGGGCGTGGATGGTGTACATCATCTCCTCGACCGTGCCCTCCAGTTCAAGCACCGCAACCGCTTCGGCAATAATCTCAGTGGCCT
>CAYZVG010000198.1:0-6035 GCA_964481595.1 uncultured Occallatibacter sp.
TACTACTGGGTCTATCCCGGCGTGATGGTGGCCACCACCGGCATCTTTGTCGGCTACGTGGTTGGCTTCCTCTATCCCAACGTGATGAGCGGCTCCAACCCCGGCCCTGTCTTCATGGCCGTGATCGCCGTCATATTCTCCTTCTTTGTCGCCTGGATCGCTGCCAAGGGCGCGGGCGCATCGACGGCCGTCAACATCGCCATTAACATTATTCAGATTTCGGCCCTGGTGGTCTTCAGCGTTCTTGCACTCGGCTATCGCGCCAACCATCCTTCGGGCGCGCCCGGCTTCCAGTACGATGGACAGTCGCTGGCCACCTACACCTACCAGTTCGCGACCGCCAAAGATGGCTCCACGATGCGCGACTCCAGCGGCACGCCACTGCCGTTGCTCGACGCTGCGGGCAAGCCCGTTCCTTTCCAGATCACCTATCCGACGACTGATGCAACCGGCAACTTCCTCTCTCACCCGAACGCGGCCTCAGTGGTTGTGCCCCACAAGCTGAGCTACATGTTCATCCAGGCCACCGTCGCCATTCTGATTCTGGTCGGTTTCGAGTCGGTGACATCGATGGGAGGCGAAGCAAAGAATCCGACAAAACATATTCCGATTGCGGTCATCTCGTCGCTCCTCATCCAGGGGTTGTTCTGCTACCTGTTTGAGTATTTCGCCGCCAACTACTTCCTGAATTCGGGGTATACGATGCAGAGCGCGGCCAGCTCCGCTGCTCCCATCGGCGACATGATGATCATCGTCGGCGACCAATTGCTGGGACAAGGTCACGGCAAGTACTTCATGCTGGCAGAGGCCGTCACCGTCTTCTTCGCGCTGATCGGCACCACCCTGAGCTGCATGAACACAGGCGCTCGCGTTACCTACGCCATGGGCAAGGACGATGAAGCTCCTGAGCACTTCGGCATTCTTCATGCCGGATCGCTCTCGCCACGCAAGGCTATCTGGACCCTGGCTGTCATCTCAGCGGTCATTGGCGTCATCGCCGTATCGCTGGTCTTCGGCGATGCCGGTGCTCCAACCGATGCCACCATTGCGGCTCTGCCCCACGGTCTCTTCTCCAGCTTCGGTTACTTGTCTCATGACCAGTTGGCAGCGTTGCCAAACTCTCTGCTCACCATTACGCTCACGTCGAACTTCGGCACTTTCATCCTCTACGCGCTCAGCTGCTTCCTGTGCATTGTGGCTTATCACAAGCGGCCGGACTACAACGTGCTCACTCACCTTCTGATTCCAGGATTCGGCCTGCTGGCGAACCTGGTTTGCATGGGCTTCTATCTAGCAGGTCCCATCTTCGGACTCGGCACCTTTAAAGAACCGCTTCTGGCTCTCGGCATCTCGGCTGTCTGGGGCATTTATGGAGCAATCTACTTCCTGCGGTCTTCCAAGGCCAAGGGCAAGTCGATTCTGCTCGAATCACGGTAACCTGTGATTGGTTGAAATCGGCAAGCGTATATCACCACTGGGTGGAATTCCTGCTCAAACTCATCCAAGAGAGAAGAGCGGGACGCCACCCAGTGGCATTTAAGATGTGAATGTATCCATATTCAGGTTGAAGCGCTGTTTCCGCGGGAACCGGAAAGGACCTTTGAGGTCGCGTCGTCAATGTTGGATGTCCAGTTCGGCCAGGCAAGCGATTTCGGCAAAGTTCGCACCAACAATGAAGACGCCATGGGTTCGTTTATCCCTGCGTCAAGGCAGCAGGGCCGCTCCCACGGATACCTGTTCGCGGTTGCGGACGGCGTGGGCGGTATGGACCTGGGCGAGGTGGCCTCGGCCACAGCTATATCCGTGATGACGGAGGAATTTGCCAAGGCGCCTGCCGGCACCATGCTCATCAGCCTGCTTCCACGCCTTATTCAATCCGCAAACTCCGCGGTTCACGACAGGACACTCCAGACAGAATATAGGGGCAAGAACATGGCGACCACGCTGGTAGCCTGTGCGCTCCGCTACGATCAGGCAATTGTTTCGCACGTGGGCGACTCGCGCTGCTATCTGGTGCGCAACGGCAAGGCCCGGCAGGTGACCCAAGATCATACTCTGGTGAACCAGCAAAGGAAGATCGGCCTGATCACCGCGGAAGAGGTTGCGACCTCCGATTCACGGCATGTTCTAATTCGCTCGTTGGGGCCGGAGATGTTCGTTTCGCCAGATACAACCGCCATCACTCTGCAACCGGGCGACGTGCTGGTGCTCTGCACCGACGGGCTGCACGACGAAATGAGCGAAGAGGCAATCGCAGAGATTGTCTCGCAGAAGAAACCCATGGACGTGATCGCCAAGGAATTGGTGGCCCGCGCCGTAGAGATAGATGGCGGCGACAATACAACCGCACAGGTGGTCCGAGTGCGGGCAGTGGAGCAGGTTGGGATGTACCGCGGCCGCCCCTACAGACTGCCGATGTGAGATGCGCGGCAAACCTTACGGAATCCATAGTCCCGTATCATGTTTTCCAGTTAAAGTGGTAGAGGAAACAAGCATGGAGCACGCCAAACGATGGGTATCCTGGACATTCTAGAAGCCGGTTCGCAAATCGATTCCTATCGGATTGATGCGCCCGTAGCCCGCAGCGGCATGGCGACAATCTTTCGCGCCACCGATCTGCGCGACAACAAGGTCGTGGCCCTGAAGATTCCCCACCCCGATATGGAAGCCGATCCGATTCTCTCCGACCGTTTCCATCGTGAAAATGGGATTGGCGAAAGGCTCGACCACCCCAACGTGATGCGGGTCTTTAAAGACGAGAAACGCTCGCGCATCTACATGGTGATGGAGTGGTGCCAGGGCCGCCTGCTGAGAAGCATCATGGATGAGCAGCGAATGTCTCATGAACGCGCTCTCCACATTGCTGGCCAGGTATTAAAGGCGCTTGAGTATATCCACGCCAATGGCGTCGTCCATCGCGACCTGAAGCCGGAAAACATCATGGTGGACGAGCAAGACAACATCAAGCTCATCGACTTTGGCATTGCGGGCGACACTTCGGCGCGGCGGCTGACTTACGCCAACTTTACCGCGACTCTTGGAACACCCAACTACATTTCTCCGGAGCAGGTGAAGGGCAAGCGCGGCGACGGGCGCTCGGATATTTATTCCATGGGCGTAATTTTGTACGAAATGCTCACTGGAAAACTTCCCTTCACCGGACCTTCGCCCATGGCGGCCATGAACGACCGTCTGCTGAACCATCCCATGCCGCCCACAGTTGCCGACCCAACCATTACGCCGCAGCTCCAAGAGGTGATTTACCGCGCCCTGGAGCGCGACCCCAAAAACCGGTACGCCACCGCACACGAATTCCTGAACGACTTGAACCATCTGGACCAGGTAGGTGTGGAAGATCGGGACGAACTGAAGAACTGGCAGCGCCGCAAGTCGCAGCTATCGCGTAAAATACTCTACTATGGCGCTTTGGCCATGATTCCAGTTGTTATTTTGCTTCTAATGATGCTTGTTGCACACCACCACTAATTTGAGCAACCGCACTGCTTGGCTGCAGGGAATCTTCACGGATTCCTTATGGGTCAAGTTCTACGATCACCGTGAACCGCCTTTGAATCTGCCTCAGCGGCCTACGATTTCAAGACAATAAGGAGATCCATGACGAAGTACAAACTCGAATACCTTTGGCTTGACGGCAAGAAACCGATTCCTGAACTGCGCGGCAAAACACAGATTAAGTCATTTGAAAAGCCGCCCACGCTTGCCGACCTGCCTCTCTGGGGATTTGACGGCAGTTCGACCATGCAGGCCGAAGGCCACAAATCCGACTGTGTTCTCAAGCCGGTTGCGTCCTACTTGGACGGTGCCCGCAAGGATGCCTACCTGGTTCTTTGCGAAGTGATGCATCCCGATGGCACGCCGCACTCCACTAACGCACGGGCTACGATCGAAAACGATCCTGACCTGTGGGTGGGCTTTGAGCAGGAGTACTTCCTTTACAAAGACGGCCGCCCGCTCGGCTTCCCTAAGGATGGCTTCCCGGCTCCGCAGGGTCCGTACTACTGCGGCGTTGGCTACAAGTACATGGGCAGCATTGCTCGCCAGATCGTCGAAGAGCACCTCGAGCTTTGTCTGACCGCGGGCATCAACCATGAAGGCATCAACGCCGAAGTGGCGAAGGGCCAGTGGGAGTTCCAGATCTTTGGAAAGGGCTCAAAGAAGGCTGCCGACGATACATGGGTCGCCCGCTATCTGATGTATCGCCTGTGCGAGAAGTACGAAGTGGATTTCGTGCTCTATTGCAAGCCGATCAAGGGCGACTGGAACGGATCGGGCATGCACACCAACTTCTCGACCAAGTACATTCGCGAAGTGGGCGGCAAGGCCTATCTTGAAGCGCTCATGGCTGGATTCCAGAAGAACATCGCCGAGCACATTGCCGTTTACGGCCCCGACAACCACCTGCGCCTGACGGGCCTGCACGAGACACAAGCAATCGACAAGTTCAGCTACGGACTCTCCGATCGCGGAGCTTCGGTCCGTCTGCCTGTCAACTTCGTCAAGGATGGGTACAAGGGCTACCTTGAAGATCGCCGTCCGAACTCCGAAGCGGATCCTTACCAGATCCTTTCGCAGATTCTCAAGACGATCAACAGCGTTCCCAAACCGTAAGAGCGTTTCCCAGACGCTGCGCTCCATCAAAATCCCGGTTGCTCCTCGCGAGCAGCCGGGATTTTTACTTTCCGCACATTGCCACTACGCTCTTTCTATCTCCTCAGCCAGCGCCTCTGCTGCCGCGACGCAATCCGCGCGCGAGACGTCAAGGTGCGTGACCAGGCGAAGCAGATTGGGACCGAGCGCGCTCAGCAGAATGCCGCGGGCCTTGAGCCGCGCTACAAGATCGGGCGCTTTGAGCGAGCCGGTAAGCCCAAAGACGACAATATTCGTTTCTACTGAATCCAGATCGATGGAAACGCCATCGATGGTCGAGAGCGCCTCAGCCAGCAGGCGCGCATTGGCGTGGTCCTCATGCAGACGCTTTGGCCCCTGCTCAAGCGCGATGAGCCCTGCCGCAGCCAGAATGCCTGCCTGCCGCATTCCACCGCCCAGCGCCTTGCGATAGAGCCTTGCCCTGCCGATCAGCTCTTGCGAGCCCACCAGCATGGAGCCAACCGGCGCGCCCAGCCCTTTCGACAAACAGAACATCACCGTATCGAAGCCGCGCGTGAGCGTCTTTACGTCCACGCCCAGTGCGGTTGCGGCATTAAAGATGCGCGCTCCATCCAGATGGACCGGCAACTTGCGCTCTTGCGCGCCGGCCCAGATCTCTTCAAGCACAGACAACGGTGTGCATGTGCCGCCGGCAAGATTGGCCGTGTTCTCAATCTCGATGAGGCCGGTAGCAGCGCGCAACGCTCCGCGCGCATAGATGGCAGGCTCGATGTGCTTCCAGGTGAGGATGCCGCGCTCGGCGGGAACGGCGCGCACCAGGCATCCGGAGAAGACAGCTGTGGTCGCCATCTCCCAGTCCAGGATGTGCGCACGGGACTCCGCAATGACCTCTTGCCCTGGCTGCGTGAGGGTGCGGATGGCGATCTGGTTGCCCATGGTTCCCGTAGGCACAAACAGCGCCGCCTCGCGGCCAAAGACCTCTGCCGCGCGCCGCTCAAGCAGGTTCACGGTGGGATCTTCGCCATAAACGTCGTCGCCAACTTCAGCCGCGGCCATGGCCACGCGCATTTGCTCGCTGGGCCGCGTAACGGTGTCGGAACGTAAATCGATGATTGCTGACAAATGCTGTGCTCTCTCTTCTTGACGGTATATCGATTCTAAATACAGGGAGCAGGACCAGCTTCTAGCTTCTAGCTTCTAGCCTTCAGCTTTCAGCTCTCAGCCGTCAGCTTTCAGCCCCGTGCCCCATTCATCGCGCAGCTTCACCGCGCGATGAGTGGGAAAGCACAAGCGCCCCTCCGCCTCTGTCCCGCAATCCTCGTTATTCCACAAGAAATGGATTTCCCATGTCGGATTTTCAGACCTTGTATGTTGCAGATTGAGGCGTGAGGATGGATTCACGTCTT
>CAYZVG010000199.1:0-6022 GCA_964481595.1 uncultured Occallatibacter sp.
TGAATGCCGCGCACCTGCTGAACATGACCGATGACACCGGCATGTTGCAGCACGCAATTTTCTCGGTGCCCAACACGCGCGAGGGCTACACCACGGATGACAATGCGCGTGCGCTCATGGTGTCAAATGCCTTAAACGAGGCCACTCTCTATGCAAGCACGGTGGACTACGTCAAGCTCTCGCATCGCTATCTGGCATTCTTGTGGTTGGCCTTTCACCCCGATACGGGGCGGTTCAGAAACTTCCTTGGCTACGACCGGAAATGGCTGGAGGATGTTGGATCGGAAGATAGCCATGGACGCGCTCTCTGGGCTTTGGGTACGGTGCTGGGCTACTCGCAGGATGCGGGTTTGCGCGGAGCGGCGGGCCGTCTATTTGAAGCCGCCATGCCTGCGTCGCTCTCATTCACCAGCCCTCGCGCCTGGGCCTTCAGCATTCTCGGAATGCAGGCCTACCTGGATTGGTTTCCAGGCGACAGAGCCGTCCAGGGCGCGCGAAACACGCTTGCCAATCGGCTGTTGAAGATTTACGTGCAGTCGAGTGCTGGAAGTTGGCACTGGTTCGAGAAAAGTCTCTCTTACTCGAATGCAAGGCTCTCGCAGGCGCTTATTCTCACTGGCTGGAGAAGCGATAACCAGACGATGATAGCCAGCGGGATCGAGTCTCTTGAGTGGCTAGTGGCGGAGCAGCATCGAGGCGACCAGGAGATCTTCGTGCCGATCGGCTCCAACGGATTCTTCACCGAGGGCAGAGAAAAGGCCCGCTTCGATCAACAGCCGGTTGAGGCAGTTGCAACCATCTCCGCGTGTCTCACTGCCTACAAGTTCACGCATCAAAAGCGCTGGCTCGACGAGGCTCAGCGTGTCTTCCGCTGGTTCCTCGGTAAGAACGACTTGCAGATTCCTCTTTACGACGCTGCAACGGGCGGGTGCAGAGACGGATTGCATCCTGACCGAGTGAACGAAAATCAGGGCGCAGAGTCAACGCTCTCGTTCCTGATGGCCCTCCTTGAAATGCAAGAGGAGAAAGTAACCAACGCGACAAAACTTCATCAGGAAATGAGTGTTTCTTTTTGAGTCTAGATACCACTTTGGCTTCACCGCAAATGTCTATTGCTCAGAAGCAAGCTGCGGCATATACGGACACACAGTTGTTTACCCGGCATCCTGGCAACCCGATCCTCAGTCGGCAAGACTGGCCTTATCCGATCAATAGCGTCTTCAACGCAGGAGCCGTACTGTTGGCCGATGGAGATACGCTCTTGCTCTGCAGAGTTGAGGACCACACGGGACTATCGCATCTGTGTGCCGCTCGCTCTGCCAACGGAATCGACGGATGGAGAGTCGATGATAAGCCCACACTGATGGCCAACCCGCGCGATTACCCTGAAGAGATCTGGGGCATCGAGGATCCTCGTATCACCTGTGTTCCCGAACTTGAACAATACGCGATTGCCTACACATCGTTTGCACGAGGCGGCCCCGGAGTCTCGCTGGCGCTGACGCGGGACTTCAGGACTTTTGAGCGATTGGGCGTAATCATGCCTCCTGAAGATAAAGATGCTGCTCTGTTGCCGCGCAGAATCAACGGCAATTGGGCCATGATTCATCGCCCGGTAACACCCACCGGCGCGCATATGTGGGTCTCCTACTCGCCGGACCTGCGGCATTGGGGCAGCCACAAAGTGATGCTGGAAGCACGCCGAGGCGGTTGGTGGGATGCGAACAAGATCGGACTCTGCTCGCCGCCCATCGAGACATCGAAGGGGTGGCTCACCATTTATCACGGTGTGCGGCAAACCGCCGCGGGCAGTATTTATCGCTTGGGGCTGGCGCTCTTCGATCTTGATAGGCCGGAGATATGCCTGCAGCGCGGAGACTCTTGGATGTTTGGCCCCGAGGCTCCCTATGAACGCAACGGCGATGTAAAGGACGTTGTGTTTCCTTGCGGACAAACAATCTGCGCAGATGGAGATACGATTCGTGTTTATTACGGCGCAGCGGATACCTGCGTGGCTCTGGCAACGGGCAGTATTCGCGCACTGCTTGCATGGCTCGATTCCCACACTTCTTTACCAGAGGCACACGGGCTCTAGAACAGGCCTGCGCGAGAAAGAAGCAAAATGAACGAAACCGTTTGGAACCGGCCGCATTGGCTGCCTCAAATGATTTGGATGAAGCACGAATGTCCTAGCTGCAACTCAGTTAAATTCAAGCCCGCTGAGTTGCGCTCTTACGACGAATTACTCAGCATGTTCGCGCTGCGGCCGGTGCGTTGCATGTTCTGCTGGAGACGGTACTACTGGTTTGCGTTCCGTGCGCCAGATCCAGCGTGAGAGATTCTCAGTGCGCAGATGCCGGCCGATTCGGCTGAATTGGTCATCGCCGAACGGTGGGGCGTACGCTTGACGCCGCCGAGTCTCTCTATGAGCGCGCACCCGCGTCTGGCTTACGCTGGCTTGAAGCGCGCACCACAAGATGCGGGCGGATGAGCTCCCGCACTGGCCGCGCCGCCGTCTTGCTTTGCGCAAGCGTGAGTGCGAGAGCGGCCGCGTGCTTTCCGATTGACTTGCTGCCCTGATCGACCGAGGTCAGCGGTACGCGAAGAAAATCGGAGTAAGACAGATTGCCGCAACCCACCACCGCAATATCTTCAGGAATGCGCAGGCCGGCATCGAGAATGGCGCGCATCGCACCCAAACCAACGGGATCGTTAAAGCAGAAGATGCCATCCGGGCGGATCCTGTTGGCAAGCAGCCGGGTTGTAGCTTCATATCCGCCTTTCTCGCCTCGGTGGTCGCCAGAGGCGCCGATCGACACAATGTGCCCGGCCAGCGGAGTCATCTTGTGCGCGGCCAGCGCTGCCTTGTAGCCCTCCAGGCGGCCGATGGCCGTGCTCACCTCCGGGCCGCGAATATGCGCAATGCGTTTGCAGCCTTGCTCGATCAAGTGCGCCGTTGCAAGCTCACCAACAAGCCGATCGTCGACTCCCACAAAGTTTGCTTCAAGGCCGGTCAATTGCCGATCCAAAAGAATGTACGGGATCTTCTGCTCTTCAATGCGGCGAAAGCTTTCGAGCGTCCACTGCGCTGAGGCCACAAGCATCACATCCACGCGCCGCGCCAGCAGTCCTTCAATCTCCTGCCGCTCCAACTCTGGGTCCTCGTCGGAAGAGGAGATGAACAAGCTGAATCCCCGTTTTCGAACCTCGGCGGAGAGCGCCTTGGCAACCTGCGCAAAGAACGGATGCAGCAGATCGGGGACAATCAAGCCAATCGTCCAGGTGCGCCCGGTAATGAGGGAGCGAGCAGCCAGATTCGGCTGGTAATTCAGTTCCTTCATCCGCTTCAAAACACGCTTGCGCGTTTCCGCGCTAATGTCCGGATGATCGCGAAGAACCTTGGAAACAGTCACAACAGAAAGGCCCAGATCGCGGGCAATATCTTTCATTCGCGCGGCCATTCTCTTGTAACACCTCCGCTAATCCTGCCACTTCGCTGTTTGCTGCCAGGGGAGAATGACATTCTCCCACGCACAGCGAACGCGGTTTCTCGCCTGAATTTAAGAAACCAATTCGTGCATTATCGTAGCACTCTCTCGATTCGGAACGCGAATAACTCCATATTTGTGAGCGTGCAAATCCATTCGCTGAGCCATCACTCCGGGCTTGCTGCATTTGTGCGTGGTGGGCCATCGACCTCCGCTCACCACGCAACTTTGCTTGGATTCCAGAAATCTTGGTCGGCAATGAAACGATCTGCGGCCGAGCAGCACTATCTGTCGTGCCGGCTCCTGAGCCGCGCTCAATATCCTCCGCATTTCCTGGCGGCGTGCGGCGCGTTCCCCGAAGTAAAAGCGCTCTACGGAACTCAAGTTTCGCTCGATTCCAAATGGAAATCAAATGTAGAGGAGAGAGCACGCAATGACCTCTCGGATGCGTTACGGCAACAGCCTTTTAATGCAGGGCGAACTGGCTTCGCTCGGCGACACGATGTCCTCCCCCGGGACCAGGCGGTTCTCGCTACTCGGAGCGGGTTCCGCCTGTCTGCTCACTGACGGGTTCGACGACGAGGTCTATCCCAGCCCCTCTCAACCTGGTTTGCTTTCTGAGATGGCCGGTTCCTTGCCTCGTTCGCGTGAAGGCATCACCGATCTTCACGGCCATCGATCCGTTTTGAACGTCGGAACCAGGGCCGTAAACAGGCTCCTCCTGAGTTTGTGGTTTGCGTTGCTATGGGCTCTCTGGCCCAGCAACGACTGGATATGCCTCGTCGTCTTGTCGCAGGCATTCTTTGCGTCTGCGCGCCTGCTGCAGGCCCCAACTTTAGCGTCCCAGCCCGCAAGCTCCACGAGTGGGTCCGTAATGGGCGAAGGCGAAGGAGAGTCGCGTGCGCAATCACGATTTGCAGAACGTCGTTGAACAGGAGCAGGGAATGGATAAACTTGCGTTGAACCTGAAATATCTGGGGGAATCGCGGCTCGAAATTCGAGGAGCGATCACCGGAAAGTTGTATTCGTTTTCTTCCGTTCTTCCCGTTCGTTCGGTGGACCTTAGAGATGCCAGGCACTTGCTTGCCAGTCCGCTATTCACCATTGCGCAATGAACCGCGCCGCGTTCCTGTGCGCAACGCAATGCGGCAGGCTCTGCGCACCACTGCTGTGCCCAACGCCAGACGGCGCGGATTTCACGCAACCGCGCCAGGCGAGATACTATACTCGTATCGACGCTGCACAGCGGAGTTCTCGTTGCAATTTCATTCATTCGACGCAAGATACGTTGAGAATCTTTGCGCTGGAGATCCCCCGACACAGGAACACTTCGTGGCTTACTTTACGGAGTTGCTCCGCATCAAGCTCTGTTCGAGGCTGGCTTCTCTGCATGCGGTTGAGGACGTGTGCCAGGAGACATTTGTGCGCGTCTTTGCCGTTCTGCGCAAGGACGGCGGCTTGCGCCAGCCGGACCGGCTCGGTGCATTCGTCAATACCGTCTGCAATCACGTTCTGTCTGAGCAGTACCGCTCCACCAGCCGCATCGATCCGCTTCCCGAGTTGCCCGCCACCGGCATGGATGCACTCGAGATCGTCGTTGCCCGGCAGATCAGAAGCAAGGTTCGGGAGATTTTGCTGGGGCTCCCCCCCCGCGACTGCAACCTGCTCAAGGCTGTGTTTCTCGACGAGCGCGACCGCGACGACGTTTGCCGCGAGTTCGGCGTCGACCGCGATTATCTGCGGGTTTTGCTGCACAGAGCTAAGCACGAATTCAAAGTGGAGTACATGAAGCGGGTGGGGGGAACACCGCTTCTCGGCGTGGAGGGTTGAACGATGCACCAGATCGGCATTCCCGTGCACGCCAGTCGATGCCCTCGATGTATAAAGGAGGTTCGAAGTGATGAACCATAGCGAAGCGGTAGACCGCATGATCGCGGAGCGATACCTCCTGGACGAATTGGACGCTGACGAACGCGACGCATTTGAGGAGCATCTCTTTGACTGTCCCGAGTGCGCGCTCGAAGTTCGCGCCGGTACTGCGTTCGTAAGCGAAGCCAAGACGCAGTTGCCTGCAATTGCAGCGGGCCCAGCAGCCGCGAGCCAGACCGCAACCGGCAAGCAAAAACAGGGTCCGCGATTTTCGTGGTGGAGCCCGGTCTTCGCCGCTCCCGTTTTTGCAGCGTTGCTCACGGTGGTCGCTTACCAGAACTTCGTAACCGTTCCGGCACTCAAGAGGGAATTGAGCCAGCCACATATCGTTCCCAGCGCACCCAGTTACGGAGCAACCAGGGGCAGTGCTCCTGTTCCCGTAACGGCGGATAGTGCGCATGGCGTTGCGCTGCCGGTTGATATTTCAATTGACCCGGCGGTTGGCAACTTTGCTGTCTATTCCTTTGCGTTAGCTGGCCCGCAGGGAAACGTAGTCTGGACCGGGACCATCGCTGCGCCCGCGCAGGAGCCAAACGGAGACCTGCAGTTATCGGTCGTGGTGCCGGGCAAGTTGCTTGAGAATGGCAGTTACTCTCTTGCTGTTG
>CAYZVG010000200.1:0-6020 GCA_964481595.1 uncultured Occallatibacter sp.
AGTTACTCTCTTGCTGTTGAAGGAGTAGGTACGCGTGGCGATCGAACGGCGATCGGTCAATATGGATTTGATATCACACTGAATAAGTGAAGATGGGCAGAGCCCCCAAACTCGCGGAAGGCCACCAAGTCGTTTCCAAGCTGGCGCCATGAAACAACCTCCGGGCAAACATCCCCCCAAAAAGAATCCGCGCAAATCCGAAAAGGAGAAGCCAAAACACAATGACGCAAGAAGTGAACGGCAGAAGGCACCATTACCATGCGGAAACCTCTGTACTTGCTGGAACGTTGAGGCTCCCAATCAACCGGGAGATCGGCCCTCCGGCCACAGCTTCGCTTCCCCAGGAAGGCGGCTACCTCACGCAGCGCGCAGATAGTTTTAGCGTTGAGTCCGTCATCACCTTTCGCTCGGCCTACACGCACGTTGCCGGCAATCTGAGTTTGAAGCCCGGTCACGGCTGGACTACCTTGTCAACTACTGTTGTCGAGGGGCTCAACGTTCTTGATGTTGTTACCGCCGATCGCATCGTGGGGCAGATGATTACCGAACATCCGCTCGATGGCTACGTTCCGAGCGTCTGTTTTCTCGGAACCCGTTTCGAGAATCTGCGCATCTGCGGCCATAAGGTTTCGCTCGAACTCGATCTGGAGATATTGGGCGCGAAACCCGCCAACGACGCATCCTACGCGTCCGATCCCGGAGTTCAGACGCGAGTCCGCAGCCAGTACGGCAAGGTGCTTGAGACCGAAGGACTTCCTGAGGAGACACGCGAGCACTACAATCGACTTGTCCCAACTGTAGGTAATCGGGAGAGAGTCGAATGCTCACTTGTCCATCGTGCGACTGGCGATTTTCCTGGGCATTCGCATGGCCACGTGATTTATGTCCCGGAGTTCGGCAAGATCGTGCTGGGCAAGGTGACGGTGACTCACGAGGACCTGATTCGGGGAACGGAGACTCCCAAAAAGACCACGGTGCAACTGACCATGCTCGATCTCTACATGGGATGCGCTGGCGATGGCCACGTTCCGATTGGTGGCGGCCATACCAATGGCACAACAGTTCCATAGCCGAGGTTCAGTCTTGTGTTTCTTCGCGGCGGTCTCAATCTCTCTGGCTACATCGTCTTTGGCCGCCGGTGCGCGCCTGTCTTTGGCTTGTGCTTCTTGCGCTTCTCGCTCCGCTGAACGACACTCGTGCCGGCGGCGCTCAGGCTGCTTACGCTCATACATGGCGGCTGTTCCAGCGCGGCTATCTGGCCGCAAGCCAGCAGGAAGCTGAATGGTCTTATCGACAGTTTCAACTCTCTGCCCCCGATTGGGCAGCTCGTTTCAAGCTGCTTCAAGCCGAGTCAATGCTTTACCGCGGATTGTACGACGAAGCTCTCCGTGTCTTGAACGGATACCACGGCCAAGAGGATGCGGACGGAACCGTTGAGAAACTTGCCATCGAATCCGTTGCGTACACTCACCTGCAAGATGCCTCGCGCGCCAGCCAGCTACTTGCTCAGGCGGACGGCCTGTGTAAGTCCGCAGATCTTGAGGCCTGCGGAGACATCCTTGTTGCCCGCGCAACACTGGCTTTGAACCAGGGCCAGTTTGCGGATGCAAGGCGGTTGTATGTACAGTCGCTCGAGTTAGCCCGACGCCGTCAGGATAAGTGGCTCGAAGTCAGGGCGTCGATCAATCTCGGCTACATGGCGCTGCAGAAAGAACGGTACGATGAGGCGGTCGATTGGTCGAAATCAGCGTACCAGTCCGCCCTGGCCTTTGACTTTGAGAACGCCGCACTGAACGCGGCGGGCAATCTCGGATGGGCTTACTACCAGTTAGGCGACGATGAGCGGGCTATTGACCTGTTTGTTGCCGCCGAACAGGCGGCTGAACGCCTTGGAAATGTTGGTGCACAGTTTAACTGGCTCAGCACCGAGAGTTATGTATATCGCGATTCCGGCGATCTGCCCCGCTCGTCCATCTGCCTAAAGCGGGCGCTCTATCTGGCGCGCCAGATGCACAACAACGCGGACATAGTGTATTCGCTGGAAGATCTGGCGCAGACCGCGCTAGACGGCGACGATCCTGATGCTGCGGAAGGCTACTTAAGTCAGCTGACTCCGGCCGAGCGGCATGGACAAACCACGCTCGACGCATATGAGCTTGTTACCGAAGGCAGAATAGCCTTTCACCATCATCAGTATGGGAATGCAGAGCAGTTTTTTCGCCGCGTCCAAGGCAGCCAGGCGATCCCTATGCCCGCGCGCTTGGCCGCCGCGTATTTCCTGGGCGCTGTCTATGAGTCGCAGGGAAAGTCGCAGGCCGCGGAAGAACAGCTTCGGTCTGCCCTGGCGGACTACGAAAAGGCGCGCGACGCCTTGAAGCGCGATGATTCCAGGCTCACTTTCGGCGTCAATGCCGACTCGATCTACGACAGTTATATTCAGTTGCTTATGCGGCACGGACGCAGCGAAGAGGCACTCACACTGGCCGATCAGAGCCGCGCCCGCACACTGGAGCAAGGATTTGAAACAGGCGCAGCATCCAATTCCGTCGTCCCTCAAAACCTCGATCCTCGGCAAGTCGCCCGCAAAACCCATGCGAATCTGCTCTTTTATTGGCGAGGCCGGCCGCATTCGTATTTGTGGGAAGTTACAGAAGACAATGTCTACGCCTACACACTGCCTTCGTGGTCGCTAATCGCTTCCCATGTCGCCAGTTATCGCAAGACCATCGTCGGTATGCGCAATCCGACAGTAACTCTAGATCGGGACGGGGAGTATCTTTATAACTGCTTGATAGCTCCCGCGCGTTCAACGCTTCATCTGGACAGACCAGTGATTGTTCTTACCGATGGAGAACTAAGTCAGCTTAACTTTGAAACTCTGCTCGCGCCCGGGCCAAATCCGCCGAATAACGCGAAAGCCGATCCAAGATCGCAATTCCACTACCTGATCGAAGACATGACTCTGGCATCGGCGCCCTCACTTGCCATGCTGGCTGCGTCAAAGCCCGCACACACATCCGGCAGCAAGTTACTCATTGTGGGCAATCCGGTTACGCCCAACAGCGAGTATCCCAGTCTTCCGCTCTTCGGCGTGGAGGCAGCAAAAATCGAGAGCCATTTCAACAGACGGCAAGTTTCAGCATTTACGGGCCGCGAAGCTACGCCTGACGCATATCTCTCAGGCAATCCGGTGCAGTATTCCTATATTCATTTTGTGTCACACGCCATCTCAAATCGCAACGATCCGCTGGGCTCGGCCGTTGTCTTATCCAGATCCTCTACCGATGAGGACTCCTTCAAACTCTACGCGCGCGACATCCTTCAGCATCGCATCGATGCAAAGATTGTAACTATCTCGGCGTGTTATGGCAGCGGAGTTCGCTCCTACGCAGGGGAGGGTCTGGTGGGCCTGTCCTGGGCATTTCTCCGCGCCGGCGCGCATAGGGTGGTTGGAGCGATATGGGAGGTGAGCGATAACTCGACTCCGCAGTTGATGGACACCTTTTACCGCGGAGTTGCAGTCGGCACATCCCCCGCGGTGGCGCTTCGCCAGGCCAAGTTAGGACTGCTCCACTCGGGAACCAGATTCAGTCTGCCGTTCTACTGGGCCACATTCCAAATGATCGAGAGGGAATAGCCGCAGCGCACTCATCCAGGCCGGAAATACCCGTATTCCCCGTTACTACTAAGCGTCCCCTGTTGGCGGAGTGCAGAGCGGGCTACGAGCTGCCTCACATCCCTCTGCCTTTTGTAAGTTAATAATAATGAACAAGATAGCCTGTTAAATTTGGGCTCTCGGAAGTCCCGGCAAAGGAATATCCAGGTAATTTTCAGCAGTTCATCGCGAAACCCTGTTGCGATTCGCTTTTTATTCGCTATAATGCGCCCATGGCTGTAACTCGTAGGCAAAAAGAAGTGATCGATTTCCTGGAGTCATTTGTCCAGCGCAACGGGTACTCTCCGTCGTTCGAGGAGATTGCCCGAGGCATGGGGTTGAAGAGTTTGGCAACGGTGCACAAGCACATTACCAATCTCGAGAAAAAGGGTCTGCTTGACCGCGTCCACAATCGCAGCCGCTCCATCGATCTGCTGCCGCCGGGCTCGCGCACCCGCTCCTCGGTAAAACTGCCGCTGGCCGGTCGCATTGCCGCAGGCCTGCCGGTTGAGGCAATCGAGAACCAGGAGACCATTTCACTGCACGACGTAGTGGGCAACCGCGACGTGTTTGCTCTTGAGGTCCGTGGCGAATCCATGCGAGACGAGCACATCATCAATGGCGATTACGTGCTGGTGGAGCGGACCAAGACGGCGCGCCAGGGTGAGATCGTGGTTGCGCTCGTGCACGGCTCTGAAACCACCCTCAAGCGCTTCTACAACGAGGGTAGCGTGGTTCGCCTGCAGCCGGCCAACGTCGAGATGGATCCCATCTACGTGCCCGCCGCACAGGTCGCCATTCAAGGCCGCGTACTCGGTGTGCTGCGTAAGTATCGCTGAACTGCCGGCAGTTGCAGCGCGCGCTCTGCAACAATGAGTCATGGCCATGCTGATTAGTGCGGCGAGACTGTGGGACGGCCATCGGCTGGTCGACCGCCCCCTCATTCGTATTGAGGATGGGCTGATCGTCTCCATTGGCCGTGCCGAACCAGGCAACCAACCGCCGCAGAGCGCAGGCGATTTCCACTCACCCACTGCCACGCTGGCTCCCGCGTTTTTCGATGTGCACATCCATGGCGCGGCCGGCCATGACGTAATGGAAGCTACGCCCGAAGCTCTCGGCGCAATGGGCCGCTTTCTCGCCACGCGCGGAACAGCGAACTACCTTGCCACCACGGTCACCGCGCCTCTCGAAGCGACGTTGCGCGCGGTCTCAGGCCTGGCAAAGCTGATTCAAGCGCCCGGCGTTCTTGCGGTCGGCGACGCACCAGCTGCCCGCCCCATCGGCATTCACATCGAGGGTCCTTTTCTTTCGAGCAAGAGGTGTGGAGTACAGCCGAAGGAGCACCTGCTGGCTCCCAGCATCTCCATCTTCGACCGCCTGTATGAAGCCGCCGAGGGGCAGATCCGCCTGATGACGCTGGCTCCCGAGCTTCCCGGCGCAATCGAGCTTGTACGTCATGCGGTTGCGCGCGGCGTGCGCGTTTCTCTGGGGCACTCTGACGCCAATACTGCCGAGACCCTCGCCGCCGTCGCTGCAGGAGCCACCAGCGCGACCCACGTCTTCAACGCCATGCGTCCGCTCGACCATCGCGAGCCGGGCATTCTCGGCGTCGCGCTCGCCACAGATACGCTTTACGCCGAGTTCATCTGCGACGGCATTCACACCGCGCCGGAGATTGCGCGCCTCTGGTATCGCGCCAAGGGGCCTGAGCGCGCCATTCTCGTTACCGACGCAATCTCTGCCACGGGCATGAGCGATGGCGAGTACACGCTGGGCGGATTCCCGGTGCGCGTGGCGAATGGCCGCGCCATGGCTCGCGGAGTGCTTGCAGGCAGTGTGCTCACACTTGACCGCGCACTCGCAAATCTGCTGGTGTTCACGGGCGCGCCGCTTGCGGATGCATTGCGCCTGCTCTCCACGAATCCCGCGGCGATGACCGGCCTTGAAGCTATTGCAGGCTCAGTTGAAGTTGGCAAACCGGCCAATCTGGTAGCGGTGGACAGGCAAGGAAAGCTGCTGCTGTCGATCATTCATGGCAAACTCGCAACCAGTCCATGACCAAGCGGCGCGCATCCCCGGCAATTAAACTCTAAGAAGCCGATACGCGCACCGTGCATCTAACCAGCTAAACAGGAAAAGCCAATTTTGAGTTCTGCCGAGAACAACATTCGCGCCAACACTGACGGTGTGCCAGCGGCAGCCGGCCCGGAGAAGTTTGAGGGCGCTTCTCATGCATGGCGTGCGCTGCGGCATCGCAACTTCCGTCTCTTTTTCGGTGGGCAGACCATTTCGCTCATCGGCACATGGATGACGCGCGTCGCCACCGCCTGGCTCGTGTATCGACTCACGCACTCGGCGCTCT
>CAYZVG010000201.1:0-6018 GCA_964481595.1 uncultured Occallatibacter sp.
CGGTTTCAAACTGGCTCTGAGGGTAGTTACTAGCCGTCGTCCCCCGCCTTTTCTCTATTGCCGATCGCGCTTGATCCATCAATAATTACGAAAGGTTTGGAACGCTACAGGAGATCCGAATGGCGCAGTTGCTGACTGAAGAAGAAGAGGTAGAAGGACATTCCCCTACCGTAACCGGTCAGGCACTCTCGTTCTTCATGCACACATTGCTGGCCTTGGCTGCCTGGACCGTCGTCCTGCTGGTTGGCTATGTCGTCAACCCATCGACCGTTCCGCAGTCCTTGATCCTCGTGCTCGCTGTTTCCATCCCACTGATTGCGGGATACGCAGTCAACCATTTCCGCCAGGACGAGATGGCGACGTTGGTGTGGCTGCTGGGCCTGATCTGGTTCATGATTGTCGCTCTTTGGATCGTGGATATGCCCACGGCGCCAAACCAGTGCTATCAGTGCGGCCTGAGCGAAAAGCTGTCGCGCACCTTCTTCAGCATGCCCACTCCGAGCGGGCTCATCGACGACGACGGGCCGTTCCTGGGCACCTGGCCCGCTGCCGCTCTGGTCGGCTATTCCATCGGGGCGCGTTTGGCCATCCGCAAGCGTTAATCTGCCTCGGTTCATGACTGCGAACTCCGGGCAAGTGCTCAAGCCCGAAGCGCGATGTGAAGCTCCTGTAACGCATAGACTGTCGTCCGATGCCGTTGCATTGCCGCGATTCCTTCGGCCGCAGCCTGTGCTGCCGCCAAAGTGGTAATGGTTGGAATCCTTGCCAGCACGGCGGCGCGGCGAATCGCCTTCTCGTCAAAGAATGTGTCTTGCCCGCGCGGTGTGTTCACAATCATCTGGATGCGGTCGCCTTTGATCAGGTCGACGACGTTCGGGCGGCCCTCTTTCACCTTGAACACCCGCTCGACAACCAGTCCGGCGAGCTCAAGTACGTTGGCCGTTCCTTCGGTCGCAACAATCTGGAAGCCCAGGTCCACGTAGCGCCGCGCCAAATCAACCACGGCCGGTTTGTCGTGGTCGTTCACTGTAAAAAAGACCGTGCCTTTGGTTGGCAGCAGATGGCCGGCAGAAAGCTGCGCCTTCGCAAACGCCTCGCCGAAAGTTGCCGCCACACCCATCACTTCGCCGGTCGACTTCATCTCTGGCCCAAGCACCGTATCCACGCCGGCAAACTTCGACCACGGAAACACGGGAGACTTGACGTAAAAGTACGTTCCGGTTTCGAGGTCTTTCCCAGACGCAACCTGCTCCGGCAGCAGTTCGCGCAGCGTGCGGCCCGTCATGAGGCGAGCGGCAATCTTGGCTAGCGGTATTCCGGTGGCCTTCGAAACATACGGCACCGTGCGTGAGGCGCGGGGGTTCACTTCGATGACATAAACGTGGTCGTTCCCTTCGCTGTCGCGCTGAATGGCGAACTGCAGATTCACCAGTCCAATTACTTCAAGCGCCAATGCAAGTTTGCGGGTGTAAGTCCGCATTGTATCGAGAGTTTCCTTGCGGATATCGACTGCCGGCAGCACGCAGGAGGAGTCGCCGGAATGAATGCCTGCCTCTTCAATATGCTGCATGATCCCCGCAATCACCACGTCCTTCTTGTCGCACAGCGCATCGACGTCTACCTCGATGGCATTCTCGAGGAAGTGGTCCACCAGCACCGGCCGATCCTGCGAGTACTCAACCGCCTCGCGCATGTAGCGCGTTACCGCTTCGGCGTCATAGGCGATCACCATGGCCCGGCCGCCCAGAACGTAGCTTGGCCGCACCAGCACCGGATAGCCGATGCGCTCGCCGATGGCCAGAGCCTGCTCTACGCTCGTTGCCGTTCCGCCCGCAGGTTGCGGAATACCCAGATCCTCAAGCAGCTTGCCGAACTGTTTGCGATCCTCAGCCAGGTCAATCGACTCAGGCGAGGTGCCGATGATGGGTACGCCTGCCGCGCGCAGCCGTTGCGCCAGGTTCAACGGAGTCTGCCCGCCAAACTGCACAATCATGCCAATCTTCGCGCCCGACTTTGCTTCGTGGTTGTAAACGGCCAGCACATCTTCCAGAGTCAACGGCTCAAAGTAGAGTCGGTCGCTGGTGTCGTAATCCGTTGAGACGGTCTCGGGATTACAGTTCACCATGATCGTCTCGTAGCCGTCGTCTTTCAGTGCGAAGGCCGCATGGCAGCAGCAATAATCGAACTCGATTCCCTGCCCGATTCGATTCGGTCCCGAGCCAAGGATGATGATCTTCGCCTTGTCTGTCGCGGGCGCCTCGTCCTCTTCGTCGTAGGTCGAGTAGAGATACGGCGTCATCGATTCGAACTCCGCCGCGCAGGTATCCACCAGTTTGAACACCGGCTTGATTCCCTTCGCCTCGCGCAGTTCCCTCACCCGCTTCACACCTTCGTTGCCTTCGAGCTTCCACTCCGTCGCAATCCGCTCGTCGCTCAATCCGAATTGCTTGAGTTTCAGCAACTGCTCCGCGCCGATCTCTTCCGGCGTGGTCTTAGCAATCTCCATCTGCGCCAGCGTGATCTCGCGTAACTGGTGCAGGAACCACGGATCCATGCGCGTAAAGCGAGCCACCTCGCGCACGCTCATGCCGCGCTCAAAGGCATACCGGATGTAACCAAGCCGCTCGGGCCGCGGAGTCACGAGCATCTGCGTCAACCGCCGTGGCTCCAGCACTTCCGCTCCAGTTTTCTTGCCTGTCTCAAGCGCGCGCCAGGCCTTCATCAGAGCTTCCTTGAACGTGCGCCCCATGGCCATCACTTCGCCCACCGATTTCATCTGCGGGCCAAGAACATCATCCGCGCCGGCAAACTTCTCGAACTGCCACTTGGGAATCTTCACCACCACGTAGTCGATGGTCGGCTCAAAACACGCCGGCGTTTTGCGCGTAATGTCGTTAGGGATCTCATCGAGCGTATAGCCAACTGCCAGCTTGGCCGCAATCTTCGCAATCGGAAATCCCGTTGCCTTTGACGCCAGCGCCGACGACCGCGAAACGCGCGGGTTCATCTCGATCACCGTCATGCGCCCATCCGCCGGGTTTACGGCAAACTGCACATTCGATCCGCCCGTCTCCACGCCAATCTCGCGCATCACGGCAATTGCCGCGTCGCGCATCCTCTGGTACTCGCGGTCGGAGAGGGTCTGCGCCGGCGCAACCGTAATCGAGTCGCCCGTGTGCACGCCCATGGGATCGAAGTTCTCAATCGAGCAGATGATGATGACGTTATCCGCAAGGTCGCGCATCACCTCGAGCTCATACTCTTTCCAGCCCAGCACGCTCTCTTCAATCAGGCACTCGTGTACCGGAGAAAGGTCCAGCCCGCGCGCCAGAATCTCCATCAACTCTTCGCGGTTGTAGCCAATGCCGCCGCCCGTTCCGCCCAGCGTAAAGCTCGGGCGAATCAGCACGGGAAATCCTATCTTCGTTGAGAAGTCCAGCCCGTCGCGCAGATTGTTTACCAGCGCCGACTTCGGCACATCCAGGCCGATGCGCACCATCGCGTCCTTGAAGAGCAGACGGTCTTCGGCCTTCTTGATGGCCTCCAGCTTGGCGCCGATCAGCTCCACGTTGTACCGCTCCAGCACGCCGGCATCCGCCAGATCGACGGCCAGGTTCAGCGCGGTTTGTCCGCCAACCGTGGGCAACAGCGCGAACTTGCCGGAGCCTGCACCAAGCATCGCCGTCTCAATGCGGATGATCTCTTCGACATACTCGCGCGTGAGCGGCTCGATGTACGTGCGGTCGGCCAGTTCCGGATCGGTCATGATGGTGGCTGGGTTCGAATTCACCAGCACCACCTCATAGCCCTCCTGCTTGAGAGCTTTGCAGGCCTGCGTTCCGGAGTAGTCAAACTCCGCCGACTGCCCAATCACGATCGGCCCCGAGCCGATCACCAAAATCTTCTGAATGTCATTTCTGCGTGGCATAGTTTTGTTCGACTTCCTTGAGTGCGCTGATCTCCGAACTCATCGCGCTCATTTATGTGTATTGGAAAGATGCCGCTCCGGCGACACCGTACGTTCATGGTTGTTTTGAAAGGGCACGGCTTCAACTGTGCCGCAATCTGTCAACGATTCCTCGCTGCCGTGGCTTTGAAAGGGCACGGCTTTACAGGCTGCGGAAAAACTCTTTTTGTATCGAAAGGCAAAAAACAGATCGCGCCAGGAAGCTCTAGGAGCGATCCGCAAGGGGCGGTTGATGGTTTAATATCCCCCAATTTTCGACCGTTCGACATACTTTCGGAGTTTTTCCGCAGCCTGTTTAGCCGTGCCGCCAACCGTCTCCAATGAATTCCCGGGCTTTAGCCCCTGAGGAATGGGGTCCAACTTCCATCCAGGAAAAGCCGATGAATAGGAATACTGTTCCGTACTTTCGCAAAGATGTTTCTTCAACGGGTTGAGGTGAATGTACTGCGTATGCAGCCCGTAATCTTCCCAATCACGAATCCGATGGTCCGAAAATCCTCGCTGCCAGATCTCCGCATTCGATGCGAGTTCCCTCTTTGCACGGAAGGAGAATCCCCCTTTCACGAACTGAACTGCGCGCTCCAATGCAATCGACGGAGAAATCAGCAGATGAAAATGATCCGGCATGAGTACAAATTCGTGAAGCAGATACGAGTCGCGATGCGAAAGAAGATTCTGAAAGAATAGCCTTGCCCATGGATCGGCACGAAAGAGCGCACGAGACTCCCACGTCTTCGCCGTAACGAAGTACGTCTGAGCGTTGTTCGTTGCATGCTCGCGTGCTGGCTTCAAAACCATCCCTCAGCGGCTAAAGCCGCGATTTACTTCGATACTCTGCGGCACGGCTGAAGCCGTGCCCTTTCAAAACATTCTCTTGCTCGCGTTTTCGAAAGTCGTTCCATTTCAAAACCCATCAGACTCTAGTGCGCCTTGATCAAACGCTCATTGCATCAAGATGCCGCTAACCAAAGCTCCACCCAAAAAACAGCGGAGCCAAATGCCCCGCTGTTTTTGAAAACCAGTCGTCCTGTTCAGCAGAAGAGTCATCCCTTCCACTCCTCCATCATCTGGCGGAAGTCGCGGAACAAATAATGCGAGTCGTGCGGGCCGGGCGCTGCCTCGGGATGATACTGAACGCTGAACAGAGGCAGCGTCTTGTGCCGCAGTCCTTCCAGAGTCTGGTCGTTCAAGTCCACGTGCGTCAGCTCCACCTCGTTCGCGTTGATCGAGTCGGGATCGACAGCGAAGTTGTGGTTGTGCGCCGTAATCTCTACCTTGCCTGTCGTGTTGTTACGCACCGGATGATTGCCGCCGTGATGTCCGAACTTGAGCTTGTAGGTGCGTCCTCCAAGAGCAAGGCCGGTAAGCTGATGCCCCAGGCAGATGCCGAACACCGGAACGCGTCCCAGGAATTTGCGAATCGACTTCACCGCGTAGTCAACCGGCTCTGGATCGCCAGGCCCGTTCGACAGAAACACGCCGTCCGGCTTCATTTCAAGCGCCGTCTCCGCGGAGGTCTCCGCGGGAACCACCGTCACCCGGCAGCCTTCGCGTGTAAGCATCCGCAGGATGTTGCGCTTGATGCCGAAGTCGTACGCCACAACGTGTAGTAGTTTGTGGTCTGTTCCATTCAGGCTGATCGCTGGCGGCAACAGGAAATCGTCTGACTGATTCAAGCTGTCAGTAGAGTCGAACTGGTAAATCGATCGAGTCGTCACAACCTTCGCCAGATCAGTGCCATCCATCTTGCGAATGCTTCTGGCTTTCGCGACCAGCGCGTCGGCATCATCCGTGCGCGTCGAGATCACGCCGCGCATCACGCCGTATGTGCGCAAATGCCGCACCAGCGCCCGCGTGTCAATCTCCGCAAGCACCGGTACTGAGTAGCGCTCCATGTACTCGTCGGTCACTTGCTCAGAGCGCCAATTGGAGCTGATGGGCGAAAACTCGCGTACGATCAAACCCTCGATATAGGGCTTGGCCGACTCATTATCGGCATGGTTGGTGCCGTAGTTGCCAATTTGTGGGTTGGTGAGGACAACGATCTGTCC
>CAYZVG010000202.1:0-6015 GCA_964481595.1 uncultured Occallatibacter sp.
CGCAGTTCTTCGGCAACAGCCCGGAGTTCTGGCTCAACCTCCAGCAGATGCACGACCTGTCAAAGGCCCGGCTCGAACTGAGCAAGAAAATTGAGCAGGATGTTGAAGCCTACGCCAGAGCGTGAGCGGGTTGGATTGAGGAATAATTCCCAGGTTTCAGAATCGAGACATGGGTCACCCGGCACAGTACCGTATTTTGAACCGGCTCACGATAACAGCATCGACTTGATTTATGTATTCATTTGTGTACACAATATCGGGGAGCATCGGTGGGCAAGGAACTCGAATTCGAGTGGAACGAGGCCAAGGCCAGAAGTAATCTGGAGAAGCATGGGGTTTCGTTTCTAACTGCCTCGGCAATCTTTTTGAACGAGCGATTGGAACGCGTTGACGATCGCAAAGACTACGGTGAACTCCGCTGGATTGTACTGGGGCAGGTCGAGGGCGTGGTATATCGCGTGGTTTACACCTGGCGCGATGAGAATCTGGTTCGCCTGATCAGCGCACAGAAAGCGAGCAAAGATGAAAGAGAAATCTACTATCGTGAAACATTCGCTAAGTGAGGTGCGCAGACTGCGCGAACTTGGCCAGGACAAGACCAGCGCGGACGCCCCGGAAGCCGAGTCGCTGGGCGCGGAGTTCTGGAAATCCGCGCACGTGGTGATACCGCCCGGAAAGACTTCCGTTCACCTGCGCCTTGATAGCGATGTGGTGGACTGGTTCCGGGCACACGGCAAAGGACACCTGACGCGGATGAACGCCGTGCTGCGCGCCTACGTCCAGGCGCAGAAACAACGCCCGCGATTGGGCTAACCGCCTTTAAAGGGTAGTAATAACTCATCCCAGGTCCAAAGTGCGGGACCTAGGGCACCCGGCACCAATACTCGCGCGGTTGCGATTTCGCTAGCGGGGTGCATATGAGCAAGAAAATTTACTGCCCGATAAAGGCATGTGACCGCGAAGAATTTGCGAAGGCATTTATAAATGCTGGAGAAATGTATTGCAGTACATTGAAAAAATTCAAGGAAATAGAGGGCGACGACGAGCGGCGCGATAGATTCGAGGGGACCTCACACTGGTTTCAACCCAAAGACATCAAGATGTCATTCACTATTAGAAACGTGAATAACGAGGTTATAAATACCATAGATCTGGGAGAGTCAGATTTGGCTGGCCCGACAGTTATTCAACCTGCAATTCTTGATGGCTTTAATTTGTTTTGCATGTATGCGGTAGTCATCGAAAATTTTGAGGAAAGCTACTCCACAGAAGATAAGAAGAGGCTCCTCAAGGAAAAAATCAACAGGTCCATAGCGGATCAAATACGAATTGATTCGCGATGCCACAACTTCGGCGATTATGCGGTTGTTATTTGCAACGTGGAAAGATTTATAAAAGCGGTCGAATCGCATGCAAAAAACAACAACATGAAGATTTATCACGGGCTTGTTGAGTATTTCGACCCCGAGACATTTACGGGCTCATTTAAGGGCGTGGAGGCAATATTCAGAAAGCGGAAGAAATATAGGTATCAGAATGAGTTTAGGTTTGCCTTGAATACAAGTAGCGAAACGCATGAGACCGTAACAATTAAAGTCGGGACATTGAATGAATTTGCGTTCATAGGGCCATTGAGAGACATAATCGAACGGCTGAAAATAGAGATATGATGCCGGCTTTCCGATGCCGAGTCGACTCCGCTCCGCGTACAAATCGCCGCCGCTCAACCGCAGCTACGCCACCTTGATCTCATCGAGCAGATCGGGATGACGGTCCAGAACTTTTAGCAACTTGACCGAGCTAACGGCGACTGAAACCTTCCCATAATTGTGTATATGTGATATATACAAATCATGGCGACGGGCGATCCGCTTGGCGAGTGTATCGGATTCGACTGGGATGACTCGAACACTGTCAAGAATTGGGAGCGCCACAAGGTAACACCGGAGGAGGCCGAGGACGTCTTCTTCTGCGATCCCTTGGTCGTGCGCGGCGATGCCGGGCACTCATCGAGGGAAAGACGCTACCGGGCCATCGGGCGCACCTCGCGCGGACGGCTGCTCTTTGTCGCCTTCACCATCCGGCGCAAGCTAATCCGGGTGATCTCGGTCCGCGATATGAATCGAAGGGAAGCTGAGGAGTACAGACGGCATGAAGAAGGTTCCTGAGTTCAAGAACGAGGACGAAGAGTTTGAGTTCTGGTCTTCAACGGGTGAAGGGGCAGACTCGACCGAATACGTCGATTGGTCTAAAGGTCAGCGGGCGAAGTTCGTTAAACTCAAGCCCACATTGCGCACCATCTCCGTGCGGCTACCCGTTGCCATGGTCGAAGATTTGAAGATCCTTGCCAACCAGCGCGACGTTCCCTACCAGTCGCTGCTCAAGGTATTTTTGGCCGAACGGCTGCAGCGGGAGAAGACACGACGGCTGGCGGTATAGGCTGGATGCCCGCTGCATAAACCATCTCACGCCACCTTGATCTCATCGAGCAGGTCTGGGTGACGGTCGAGCACTTTGAGCAACTTCACCAGAACCAAGGGAGGCTTGGTCTTGCCGTTCTCGTACCGCGAGAATGCATTGACGCCGCCTCCGAAGATCTCGCCCGCCTCGCGCTGGTCGAGCGCCAGTTTCTTGCGCACCTTCACCATGAAAGCCGGGGCGACGATAGCGGCATTGCCCTGCCGGGAAAAACCTGCATCTCGCAGGGATCAAGCTCACTCACCCCTTTAACCGCCCCGGCTGATTCTCGCTGCGAAGATTTCTTATGAAGGACTCCGAATCCGCTAGGTCGGTTCGATCCTTCCAAAGTCCAACGGCTGGCGAAGGAGTCTTCTTCCCGACCACACCGCCATCCCCAGACTCACGAGCGCACACACCCACGCAAACACATCGCCATATTCGGTATAGAACGTCACGTCGTCGCGGAACCCGTACTCGGCCGGCAGCGCGTCTTCCACGTGCCGCGGAATGCTCTGCCGCACGCGCCCGTAGGGGTCGATCGCCGCGGTCACGCCGTTGTTGGTGTCGCGCAAAATCCAGCGCCGGTTTTCGATGGCCCTCATGCGCGCCATATTCAGGTGCTGCCACGGCGCGCTGGTGTCGCCATACCATCCGTCGTCGCTAATGTTCACCAGAACCTCCGCGCCCATCCGCGCAAACTGGCGCACCTCGTCGGCAAACACCGCTTCGTAGCAGATAAACACGCCGTATCGATGCCCGTTCAGCCGAAAGGTCTCGCGCGCCTCGCCGCGGTCGAACTTCGACACCTTTCCCGTGAGCTTGTGCGCAAAAAACAGCAGCCGGCTGAACGGCACGTACTCGCCGAACGGAACCAGGTGGATCTTGTCGTAGCGGCCCACACGCGCGCCGTCCGCGCCCATCACCAGCGCGGAGTTGTATTCCTTCCATCCGCTCTCGGGCACATAATCCGAGCCGATCGTGCCCACCACCATCGCCGCCTGATTCGCGCGCGCAAACCCGGTCAGCGCCTGCTGCAAGCGCGTGTCCGCTTCAAAATAAGGCGCAGGCGACTCCGGCCATGCAATCAAATCGGGATGCGTTGCATAGGGCGGGCAGACTATCTCGCCTTGCGGCGCGCCGGTCTCGGGAATCCCGGCAATGTAGGTCTTGCATTGCTCGCCGGCCAGTTTGGCAAAGCCGCCCATGTGCTCGGTCCATTCGCCGCCCGGCCACATGCCCACGCCGGCTACGTTCAGGTTCGGCTGGATGAGCACGGCAGTTGCTGTCGTCGGAGCCCTCGGCGAAGCAACCTGCACGCCGCTCACTCCGGCCGCAATCAGAAGCAGTGCCAGCGCGCCCAGCAGATAGCCACGAATGCGGTCGCGTGCGCTCTTGCCCTGCATCTTCAACACAACTCCGGCGACCAGAGCGTTCAACAGCACCAGCACAAACGTGATTCCGTACACCCCGGTCCACGGCGCAATCTGATTCAGTATCCCGTTGTCCACCTGTGAATAGCCAAGCTGATCCCACGGTACTGAGGTGATGCGGGAAGCAGCCAGGTCGAGCGCCGTCCACAGCACCGGCGCAAACAGTAGCGTAAGCCGCAGTGAGCCGGTCGCCTTGCGCACCAGCGCCAGCCCCAGCCCGAACAGGCCGAAGTACGTTCCCAGCACCAAGCTGAATCCCAGCAGCAGCAACGATGGCGCCAGCGGGGGCATGTCCCCGTACTGCATCATCACGTCGCGCACCCAGTAGCAGTTGCCCGCGTACCAGAGCACGCCGCACACATACGACAGCAGAAATGCGCGCCGCAGCGGCCTCGGTCCCTCGGCTGCCGGGGGCGAAAGCAGCGCCCAGATCAGCGGCGCAAGCCCAATCCACGCAAACAACGACCGCCATGGCGGCATGGGCCCGGCCAGCGGAAACGGCAGTTCCAGCAACCCCGCCGATAACCCCGCCGCCGCCCACAGCTTCCAGGTGCCTATCCCTATAGATGAGCGTTGCATACAGTGCCGAGTGTATAGCATTCGGACCAAAAGCCGCCGCAGACCGCGGCATGGAATTTCAGGTTAGCGGGTCCAAAGTACCGCCTCGGCGGATTACTCATTTGCAGTCAATTTTGGACTCAAATGAACTATATCCACGCTACAATTGGTCCATGGCCTTTGCGATTTTCTCGATGCGACTCCTTGAATTGGTCTTCTTCGTTGGGCTGGTTGGTTCGGCGGTGGTGGTTGTCATCAGCTTTGTCGAAGACGGTAAAGAACTGTTCGGAAAGGACTAATGCGCAGCGTTAGTGACCGAGCCGAATTGCCTGCTCATTTTTATTGACACTCATTTCATCTGGAAATAGACTCAGCCCAGGGCGGACGGCAGCTTGTACCCCTCGCCTTTGATCGTCGCAGAACGGCAACAGTACCCATACGATGGCATCTACAAGAACGACCGTAGCTCCTCCGTCAAACCGCGTCCGGCTCATCGTGGCATCCTCCGTGATGCTCACGTTCATCTCTTTCTGGCGCGCCGCCGCGATCGTCCTGTGCGACTTGGGTTCTTCTGCCTTCTATGCCGGCGGCATCTCAGAACAGGCAGTTGGCGCATCCGCTCCCTGGTTCATTCTCGGCATCATGCTGTTCAGCTTCGCCGTGCGCGCGGTCTACGTCGAAAGCTGCTCCATGTTCACCCGCGGCGGTGTCTATCGCGTGGTTAAGGAGGCGCTGGGCGGAACCTTCGCCAAGATCTCCGTCTCCGCGCTGATGTTCGACTACATCCTCACCGGGCCAATCTCCGGCGTCTCCGCCGGCCAGTACATCACCGGCCTGATGAACGAGCTGCTCAACGTTGCCGCCCACGGCAACTGGCTGCCTCCGGCGCTGATGGACGCCCACAACAACCCCGCCTTCCAGTTCGATATGAACTACACCTCGGCTGTCTTTGCAGCCGCGGTCACCATCTACTACTGGTGGCAGAACATCAAGGGCATCGAGGAGTCCAGCGAAAAAGCTCTCCAGGTTATGGAGATCACCACCATCATGGTGGTCATTCTTTTCGTCTGGGGCATTTACTCGGTCATCGTCAAAGGTGGCCACCTGCCTCCGCCGCCCACGGTCGCCAACATTAAGTTCTCTGACGACGCGCTCGGCTTCCTGCGCGGAACAAGGCTAGTTCCCTTGCTTGGGCTGTTCGGCGTACTCATGGCGTTTGGCCACTCCGTGCTGGCCATGAGCGGCGAGGAGAGCCTGGCGCAGGTCAACCGCGAAATCGAGCATCCCAAGCTCAAGAACCTCAAGCGCGCGGCGATCGTCATCGCCATTTACTCGCTCATCTTCACCGGCGGCGCTACGCTGCTGGCTTCAGTGCTCATCCCCACCTTCGAGCGCACCACCATCTACCAGGACAACCTCATCGCCGGCCTGGCTATGTACATGGTCGGCCCCATGTTCTGGCGCATCGCCTTCCGTATCTTTGTCGTCGTGGTCGGCTTCCTCATACTTTCCGGCGCCATCAACACATCCATGATCGGGTCCACCGGCGTGCTCATGCGCGTTGCCG
>CAYZVG010000203.1:0-5985 GCA_964481595.1 uncultured Occallatibacter sp.
CTGGGGAAAGGTTTCTGCTGCCTTCGAAAACCATCCCTCAGGTGCTAAAGCACATTTCATTCTGACTACCCTCTCCGGCACGGATAAATCCGTGCCCTTTCAAAGCAATCCCTATCCGCTTTTCAAATGCAATCGCCCTGACAATCCCGCAAAGTTGCTGACAAGCTCTACCAAGCCAATGCTATACTCAGGATGCATTGCTGCGACCGCGGCGATTCGGGGTGCCCCCGAAAGCGGGCAGCGATGAAATTTGGAGGAGTACCATCGCACTCGACAAACGTTCAGCAAAATCGTTTATCCGCATCAACGATAGGATTCGCGCCCGCGAGATCCGCGTCATCGACGAAAACGGCGAACAGCTTGGGATTCTGCCCCCTTTTGAGGCCCTGAAAATAGCGCGTGAGCGCGGGCTGGACCTGGTTGAGGTTTCACCCAATGCCGTTCCTCCCGTCTGCCGCATTCAGGATTATGGCCGCTACCTCTACGAGAAGGAAAAGAGTGAGCGCGCCGCCCGCAAAAAGCAGAAAGTCATCACCGTCAAGGAAGTCAAGTTCTCGGTCACCGTGGACGAGCATGACTACCAGACCAAGAAAAATCAGGCCGTGCGCTTCCTTACCGAAGGCGACAAGGTAAAGGCTAGCCTGCGCTTCCGCGGCCGGCAAATGGCGCACCGCGAACTTGGATACAACATCATCAACCGGCTCATCCAGGATATTGGCGAAGCCGGCGTGGTTGAGTTTATGCCTCGCATGGAAGGCACCATTCTGCACGCCATTCTTGCTCCCTCACGCAAGCAGGAAGCGCCCAAGCCCAAGCCGCCAGCGCCTCCGCAGGCCACAGCGCCCACCGCGCAAGCGTAACGGCCGGGCAATTTCCATTCGTCGAAAGGCCGCCTGATGGGCGGCCTTTCGTATGGTACGCGCCGCCGCATTTGCGAAGTTGCCGCCGCGCCTGCGATGATCTGTGCTGCGTTTTCAGGGAGAGTCTCTCCGCATGAATCTGAGCAAATTTGTTTTCGCCGCAATGATTGCCGCTTCCTCCGCGCTTCTTGCGCAGCCATCCGGTTGGCCGCCTTCGCCGGACCACATGACCATGAATCTGTGGCCAGGCGCACCTCCGGGCGCGCCCGTGAATCTGCCGTCCGAGTCCTCGACAACCACAGGTCACGGCTCCATTGCCGGGCGTCCCACCCTCTGGGTAAGCAACGTGACCACGCCCACCATCACGCTCTACAAGGCGAAGAATGCGGGCAATGCTCCTGGGCCAGCCATCGTGGTTTTTCCCGGCGGCGCTTATCGGATTCTTGCCATCGACCTGGAAGGCACTGAGGTTTGCGACTGGCTCACGTCGGCCGGCGTTAACTGCGTGCTGCTCAAATATCGCGTGCCCGACAGCGGCCCGTACTCCAGTGCGAATCCCAGATCGAGCGCTGCTCTACAGGATGCGCAACGCGCAATGGGGCTGGTTCGGCAGCATGCAGTCGAGTGGGGTATCGATCCAAATCGCGTGGGCGTGCTCGGATTCTCCGCCGGCGGCCATCTCTCCTCGGCCATCAGCAACATCTACGAGCATCGCCTCTACGCACCCGTCGACGATGCCGACAAACTCAGTTGCCGGCCTGATTTTTCAGTGGTTGTGTACCCAGGCTACCTTGCACTGGCCGAGCAAAACTATGCACCGAACCCCGAGATTCATCCCACTGCCAATACTCCGCCAACCTTCATCGTGCAGGCTGAAGACGACTCGGCGCATGTTGAAAATGCGCTGCTGTATTTTCAGGAGTTAAAGAACGCCAAGGCTCCGGCAGAGCTGCACCTCTACACGCAGGGCGGCCATGGGTATGGGCTGCGGCGCACAGCGCTGCCCGTCACCGCCTGGCCCGCGCTGGTAGAAACATGGCTGCACACCATCGACGTTCTCCCCGCAAAGTAGAATCTCCACTATGCTGATTGCCGTTGTCACCATCTCCGATCGCTGTTCGCAAGGACTGCTCACCGACACCGCGGGCCCTGCCGTAGTTGCCATGGTCCAAAAGCAGTGGGCCCAAGCCGAAATCCGCACCGCCATTCTGCCCGACGAAGAGCTTGATATCGCTGCAAAGCTGAAGGAGTTGAGCGACGAGGGCGCGGCGCTTGTGCTCACCGTTGGCGGCACTGGCCTTGGCCCGCGCGACCGTACGCCCGAGGCAACGCGGCGCGTGATTGAGCGCGAGGCACCAGGGCTGGCCGAGGCCATGCGCCACTACGGCGCAGAGCGCAATCTGTATGCATGGCTTACGCGCGGCATTGCAGGGCTGAGAGCAAATACGCTGATTGTGAACCTGCCCGGCAGCAAGCGTGGCGCTGAAGAGAGCCTTGCCGCTATACTTCTGCTCCTGCGCCACGGCATTGAGGTGGCAAGCGGCGGTCAGGAACATCCCTGAAACGGCTGGCCGACTACTGCGGCGTCACCAGGTGATGGGCAATGGCAAACAGGGCAAGCTCAAGCCGCGTTGAGACTCCGGTTTTATCGAAGATATTCGAGAGATGGCGCTTGACGGTTTCTTCGCTCAGGTTGAACTGCTTGGCGATGTCGCGGTTACTGCATCCTTCTACGATGCTGCCCACCACTTCAAGCTCGCGCGGGGTAAGCCCGTACGTCTTATGTTGCGGTACGGCGGCCTGCTGCATTAGGTCGTGAAGTGCCGAAACCAGGTTGACCACGCGCTTGCCGCCGATCCAGTAGTCGCCCATTGAGACGGTGCGAATGGCGGTTTGCAGGTGGCTGGCCAGCGCGTCTTTGAGCACAATGCCGCGCGCGCCAATGTGCAGCGCCTCGATAATCTGCTGCGTGGTAATGGTCGAGGTGAGCAGAAGAATCTTGACGGTGGCCGTTCCGTTCATGATGGCGCGCATGGCTTCCAAGCCCGGCAAGCGCGGCATCTGCACGTCGAGTAACAGGATATCCGGCTGCAACTCAAGCGTCTGAGTAATCGCCTCGTCACCATCGCTGGCCTCGCCAACCACATCGAAGCCGTCCTTCTCCACCAGCATGTTGCGCACGCCAATGCGTACGACTGGGTGATCGTCGGCCAGCACGATTCGAATCGGTCTTTCCATTGAGCCGTTAGCCTCCAGAGACCAGGTCAGACAATTTCCGCTTTCGATAGGTCTCTATCCTAGTAGTTATAGTAGTGCAGGCCTAGGAGATTTCAGCATCCAGCATACGCTCCAGGTTCCTGGTGGCGGCGCGCAAATCGCTCAATAAGGCCATTCTGTTATCCAAAAGGTTACTCTCGGTCTCTTTGGAAGCCTCCTCAAACAGGGCGCCGAGGCTGGCGGCCTGCATGGCACCCGCCATGCCGCACCCGCCTTTGATTGCGTGGCCAATCCGCTGGACCTCGGCATCGTCCCCTTTGGCAATGGCAGCCTCAAGCGCTTGCGTTCGTTTGACCAGGTCAACCACCACGGCTGTGTAGATTTCGCGCACCCCGGTTGGCGGCATCATCGACCGGAACTGAGCCAGGGTATCCGGGTTAATCACCGGTTCACCGGGTTCGAGGCGGGAAACGCGGACCTTGGGTGCAGCGGACGGACCGCCTTCCAGCAGTGTTTGCAACTCCTCTGCGCCGAACGGCTTTAGCAAAAAGCCATCCGCTCCGGCAGTCACTTCCGGCGGGGCATTGCTGCCGCTGATAGCGTACACATGCGCCTTGGTGCGGGCGCGCAGCTCTCGGATGAGTCCCGTGCCGCTCAACCCAGGCATCTGGGCGTCCATCAGAATCGCGTCCGGCTCACAGGCCCGGCTGGAGAGCATCTCCAGAGCCGAAGCTCCATCGACCGCGGTATGAATGGTATAGCCATTCATGGTCAGCACCGTCGCGGTCACTTCGCGGCTCACCAGATCGTCGTCGATCAGCAGCAAAGTGGGAAGCTTGCGGCGGTTATCGAACTTCACCATGAAACCAGTGTGCATCGCCGGCGCGGGTTGCAAACAAAATTGTTGCGCCATGGGTATCCATCTTGTTCACGTGGATGCACGTTGCCGTGATTCAACCGCCGTTGGCCATGAGCCGGCGCATCGGCTCATTGTCGGCATAGATGCGCCACTCCTCCAGCAATCCATCTTTCACTCGGGCGCGCACCGCTAGCGGCGTCTGCCAGCGATTTTCAGGATGTAGTTGACCATCGCGCGTGTAGGTTCCGCGAGCTATGCCCAGCATAACTACGGCCGGACCGCTGGAGATGGTTTCTTCGATGGTCACCTCGTAGTCGGGAACCATGCGAAAGTACCCCTCCCAGGCGGAGCGCAGGTTCTCCCGGCCCTCCATCCGGTTGCCGAGCGCGTCGATCATGCAATGGCTGGGCGACATGAGCGCCAAGAGCGTATCCAGATTGTGCCTGTTGATGGCGTTGACAAAGGAATGAGCCGTAGACTTTGGCGAATTCGCTTCCATCTCACTCTCCTGTTTCGGTCAATACGCCTGGTGCTCCTGCACAGCACGCGGCTCTCCGGTGGGAAGAAACGCCATGCCTGCGGCCGCATCGCCGGAGGCCAGCGCATCTCTCACGCCTTGCGGGCTCAGGCCGCCGCGCGCCGCGGCATCCCGCAAAACGCTCAGCGCCACTGCGGGAGTGGTCCCTTGAGAAAGCCGGAAGATCCAGGGAATATTGGCGGAAGTCAGCGACTTGTCGCCGCTCAAAGCCAGCACCGGCACAAAGCACTTCAGCGCCAGTTGCTCTGAAAGATGGCTCGAATCGCGATCGAGAGCCACCACACCCAAAACGTGCTCGTCCATCAGCGCATGAACCAGTTGCGTTGACGCCGCGCCCCAGTTCTGACTGCTCTCCACCGGCAGCAGCATCCATTCCCGGCCATTCGGCACACTGGAACGCAATACCGTCTGCACCTCTGGCGACTGCGCGATCTTTGCCGCGTTCGGCCCGAACAGAACCACGCGCACCGGCCCCGGCGGAAGACTGTCGTTGCGAGGTCCTACGTAACTCACTCCGTCCTCGCCTACGCGCGCGTACGGCTCACCCGGCTGTGCCGCAGAAGCTTGCCCGCCGACGGCCGTCTGTGCCGGTTGCACCTTCTCCATGGTCTCAACCTTGTAGGTAACCGCGCCGTCATGCACCGTGCCCAGGTACAGGGGCGCAACGTTCTTCAGGTTGGGGTCGAAGACCATGTGCCCGGTTACGCCGTCGTACTGGTCAATGTCGGCCAGCGCATCGTGAATGCGGGCGCGGTTCAATCCTGCCTTGCAAATGGAATCGAGAAGCGCATTCATGGCGTCAAAAGCGAGCGAGGCAAACTGCTCGGGTTTCTCCTGATAGCGCGCCTCAAAGCGGCGATTGAAATCGGTCCAGCGCGGATCGTTGCGCGTGGGATCGTAAGGGAAAACTGCCTGGTAGCCCTCGGCGGCAGCGCCGGCCTGCGCCAGCATCTCCGGGCCAAGCGTGCGATAAGAGCCAAAGACCCGCTGCTTCATGCCCAGAGCCCGCATCTGCTTCAAGATATTTGCCGTCTCTGTTTCGTCGGCCCACAGCACAATTGCGTCGGTGCGCGAGCTGCGGATGATCTGCAACTGGCGCGAAAAATCCGTATCGCCAGGCAGGAACTTTTGCTCGATCACAACCGGATGACCCAGCCGAATGGAGGCGCTCTTGAATTTAGGAGAAGCCAGGCGGCCGTAGCGGTTGTTCAACCTGAGCAGCGCCACGCGCTTCAGGCCAAGATCGGTATAGATGTGCCGAGCCAGCGTATAGGTCTGCACGCGGTCGTCCTGCAGATCGGTGAAGTACCAGGGAATATATGTTTCCGGTATGGTGGGATCGGTCGAGGCGGAGTTGACGATGGGAATCTCCGACTTGAGCGCGACGCGCAGGATAATGTGCGTGGACTCGGAGCTGATGGAGCCGAAGATTGCCCAATCATTTTCGTCGTAAATCATCTTTACGGCTTCGTCCGAGGCCGAACCCCAGATGCCGGGGTCGGTGGCGCGTT
>CAYZVG010000204.1:0-5882 GCA_964481595.1 uncultured Occallatibacter sp.
CACCGTTGCCGGCGACGATTGTGCCAATCAGCTGCGATCCTGAGGGCAATTCGGTTCCATTTGCCAGGCGAACTTTGCCTTCGAGAGACGCGGAAAACGCCTGGCCAGCCTGCGCTTTCTTTGAGTCAAGGCTCGTCGACAACGACGCAACCGCGGGAACCAGTTGAACTTTCGCTGAAGCGGCGTCCTGGGCCATTGCATTGTGAGGTTGGAGAAATGCCAGAGACGTGGCAGCAATCGTAAGCACGGAAATCGTAGAGAATTTCATCAAAGATACACTCCTAGAGGGATTTGGCGTGCTTCTCCGCGATGACCATGATTTTCGGAGGCAGACGCTCTATCTCTATAGACGAAATTCTGTGGCGATTGGTTCCATTGAACGCAAAGAGATTCACAATCGGTTCGTTTGAACCATTTTGGAACGTAAAATCCTAATACGGATAAACCCTGCCTAAAAAGCGATTTACTTGCTCACAGTTATACCGCAGTGACTAAAGTTTGTGCACCGCTGTCGGCCTCCGCGGCAATTTGGTCGGCAACTGAGCCAATGGCATGCATGATCGATGCAATGCGAATCGCAGCAGCAATTAATTCTTCCGATGCGCCTTTCTCGCGCACGACTTTCTCGTGCGCATCCACGCACTTGGCGCAACCGTTCACCGCGGAGACGGCCAGGGCCCACAATTCGGTATCCGCATCTTCCACTCCGTGACCGCGCAGTGCACTCATGCGCAGTCGCGCAGGCATGGTTCCGTATTTCTCGTTCGAGCTGAGGTGATGAAAGCGGTACCAGATATTGTTCATGCCCATGATGGCCGCAACAGCCTTCGCCGCTTCAAGCGCCTGTGCGGAGAGATGCTCCGGCGCGGCCGACAGCACTGCAGCAGTAAGAGTTGCGCTGCGTGTGGCGATGGTCGTAACCACGATCGTCCCCCAAAGCTGTTGCGCGCTCATCTCCGTGTTGTTCCGCACCAGCGAGGAGTAGTTGAGCTTCAGGTCCTTTGCGAACGAGGGAAGAGAATCGATCAGTGCGTCGAGGGTCATGGCGGCTCCTAAAGAGATTTGCACATTCAGCGGTGATCGGTGAGTGGACAGAAAACAGCGGCTGAGAATCCATGCGGCGGATCATTGTCCACTCGCCGCGGTCACCATTGCATTACACGTGGATCGTTTCCTGGCCTTTTTGCCAGTTGCAGGGGCAGAGTTCGTCGGTCTGCAGAGCGTCAAGAACGCGCAGAACCTCTTGCGGATTGCGGCCCACCGACAGATCGGTGACATACACGAAGCGGATTACGTTCTCAGGATCGACGATGAACGTTGCGCGCTGGCTCACGCCGGCCTTGGCATCCAGAATGCCCAACTGCGCAGAGAGTTCGCGCTTCAAATCGGAGAGCATGGGGAATGGCAGGTCCTTCAGATCCGGGTGGCTGTTGCGCCACGCGTGATGGACGAATTCCGAATCGATGCTGGCTCCGAGAATCTGCGCATCGCGGTCGGCGAAATCCTTGTTGGCCTTGCCAAAGGCGGCGATTTCAGTGGGACAAACGAAGGTGAAATCCTTGGGCCAGAAAAAGTAGACCTTCCACTTGCCGGCATAGCTCTTGTCGGTAACGGTTTCAAAAGCGCTCTTCAGATCGGAACTCACCACGGCGGTAAGCTCGAATGCGGGAAAATTCTCTCCAACGGTCAACATGGATAACTCCTTATGAGTTAGATGGTTATCTGGTATTTCAGAGCGCCGGGGGCAGCTCGAAACGCGGTAGACATGGATGAAGCCTGCGATATGGGAAGGATGCCCTGCTCACTTCGTTTGCTGATTGGATTCTAAGCCGAGCAAGTCGATTCCAGATTGGAAGGGATCGCTCACACCAGAATACCGCGAAGTGGGAATTAGCGGGAGGGCCGAGGGAGGGCCGTTTTGCTCGCGACATTCCGCATTGCGCATTGAATTCGTGCCGGATAAGCGGCAATCATGCATTGGCGCAGGGTAACAAGCAGTTGCTATAGAATTCATAAGGACGAAGCATCGACGTTCAAAAACAGGTCGTTTGGAAAAGCGAAGCCCCCAGGGTATGCGCCCTCTCAGCAGGCGTTTACTCGAATTGCGGCGCACCGTGCACACGCTTGGATGGGCTCAATAGCGCCTTTCAGCACGTAGAAAGGGACTGAATGAAGTACGCCGGATTATTTGTGATGCCAGCCGGATTTTTTCTCACATTGGCCGCGCTTGTTCTCTTCACCGACCCTGGGCAGCGGATCGCGTTTGTGTTTTGCGGCCTGGCTGTGGAAGGGCTTGGCCTGGGCGTTGCTGTACGCGGCCACATGGCGGCTCGCGGGGAGTTCCGCCAATGACTTCACCGATACCCGTTGCGATGCCCGACTCCGAAGTTGCACTTACCCTGGCGCTCCTGCTGCTGGCCCCGCTGGCGATTGCCGGCGTCGCCCTTATCAATACAGGCTTGGGGCGTTCGCGCTCCGCGGCCCAGGCGCTGCTAGGCAATCTTTTGATTCTGGCTGTCACCAGCATTGTTTTTCTGGTGATCGGATCGGCATTTGCCGGCTGTTTGAACGCGGGCCCAGGGCATGTGTTTCACCTTGGCGGCAAACCGTGGAGTTGGCTGGGCAAAGGCCCGCTGCTGCTGCTTGGTATGAATGCTGCCCCGGCCCAGTCGCAGCTTGCGCTGCTGTTTGAGAGCCTGGCCGTTGTGTTGGCCGCAATGCTGCCGTGGGGATCGGGCGCGGACCGCTGGCGGCTGGCTGCCGGCGCCGCCGCCGCCGCGGTGATGGCCGCGTTTGTCTTTCCGCTCGCCGCGCACTGGATTTGGAATGGTGGATGGCTGAGCCAGCTCAACGCAAACTTTGCTTTGGGCGCCAACTTTGTAGACCCCGGCGGCGCGGCCAGCGTGCACGTGCTGGGTGGCTTGAGCGCACTGGCCGTTATCTGGATTACCGGCCCGCGGCGCGGCAAGTTTCCCAAGGAAGGCTTCTCCACAGCCATGCCCGGCCACAACGCGTCCTACGTTCTGTTCGGCTGCTTCCTCAGCCTTGTGGGCTGGCTGGCGTGGAACGCGGCCGGTGCGATTTTGTGGCTCAACGCTCCGCTCAGCTCTCTGGCGGGCACGGCATTGAACACGCTGCTGACTGCCTCTGCGGCCGTGGTGGCTACGTTTACGGTGACTCGCACACGCTTTGGCAAGCCCGATGCCAGCCTTTGCGCCAACGGCTGGATGGCCGGCCTGGTTGCATCGAGCGCATGCGCCGCGCTGGTTTCGCCTCTGGCGTCGCTGTTCATTGGCATTGTGGCCGGAGTTGCTACCCCGCTGCTGGTGGAGTTGCTGGAGCTCGCGGTTTCAATCGACGACCCTTCAGGCGCGATTTCGGTTCATCTGGCACCAGGCTTGTGGGGCTTGCTGGCAGCAGGAATGTTTGCGCCGCAACACGGACAACTGTTGGCGCAGATGGTAGGAATAGCCGCACTGCTCGGCGTGTTTCTACCGCTTGTGTATGGACTGTTTATGCTGCTCAATCGCGTAGTTCCCTTCCGCGTGGATGCGGATGGCGAACGCATCGGCATGGACCTGCACGAACTGGGCGGCGGCGCTTATCCCGAGTTTGTGATTCACCGCGACGAGTCGTACCGCTAGGCACGTCCGCTAGTCGGCTACAGCGTTTTCGATTCTAGTGCTTACAGAAACCACGATGTCAAGTGGCTTTTTCCTTAAGAAAAAGCCACCTTGCACGATCTTCAAATGGCAATATGTGAATCGAAAACGCTCTAGTCAGCGGGGTGGGGTGCTAGCGGAGGATGGAATATACAGTTTCAGACCTTCTGGGTGTCGGCGTCGGTTTCGTAGTCTTTGGACTGTTCGCGTTCGCTCCTGGGTATACGTTCGGGTGGTTTACGAATGTTTTTGAGTTCCGCCGGTGCAGGCTGGCGACACGGATTGCGGCGGCTGTGCCGATCTCGATCGGGTTGTCGCCGATTATCGCCTATTCACTATGGCGATTCTGGCTTCCTCTTGTATGGATAGTCTTTGGAGCGAGCGGAATTGCGTGCGCGGCGCTCCTGGCCAGCGACTGGCGGAGCCGCAAACTGGGACTTTCGCGATCGGGCCGGTGGGTTCTGGGTATTGCGGCGGGATGGCTGGTTGTTGGCGCACTCTCGCTGATAGACATACAACTCGGCAACCGGCTTTACTTTCCCTTCTCCACTTACGATCACCAGACGCGCGCAGCATTCACGGCGGCGCTAACCCGCGATGGAGTGCCTCCGCATAATCCGTTCTTCTTTGCCGGCCAGCCGGCGCCCCTGCGCTATCACTACTTCTGGTTGATTCTGTGCAGTCTGGTGAATCGTCTGTGCGGCACGGTAGTCAGCGCGCGCGTGAGCCTGATTGCGGGAACGTTGTGGTGTGGTCTAGGCCTGTTAGGCGTGATCGCGCTGTATTTGCGCTTTTTTGGGGAAAAGCGAAGCGACCAGATCGAGCGGCGCACATTGATTGCAGCATGTCTGCTGCTGGTGACTGGGCTGGACATTGTCCCAATCCTGGCGTGGGACGCCGTGGGACACAGAATTGTACCGACCATCGAAGCGTGGAATGAACCGGTCAGGGCGTGGATTTCAACCCTGCTATGGGTGCCACACGATCTGGCCGCGGTGATTGCGGGCCTGACAGGATTTCTTCTTGTGTGGGACGCGGCGGGCGGGGAGAAGCGGCGGTTTAGAATCGCGGGCGTTGTGGGAGGCGGACTGGCCTTTGCCACTACCGCAGGCACATCGATTTACATAGGGATGACATTTGCCGCAGGCTGCGCGCTGTGGATCGCCATTGCCCTGTTGAAGCGCTGGTGGCGGCCCGCATTGGGGACGATTGCAGCCGGAGTGCTGGCGACCTTAGTACTGATGCCTTTTCTGTTCCAGCTGACCCATGGAGCAGCGGAATCCGCGGGAACCGCTCACTCCTTTCCTGTTTCGCTTACTGTGCGTAGCTTCACAATCCCGGACTTGATCCTGGATTCTTTCAGTCCCGGCAAAGTTGCCAGCACATGGAAAACACTAGCTCTCAATGCGGCTTTATTGCCCGTGAATTACTTCCTTGAATTTGGCTTCTTCTTTATTGTGGGTACGCTCGGAGTCCGCCGGATTTGGCGTGAGGGCCTGCGCAACCAGGCTGAATGGGCAATCGCGGCATTGGCTACAGCTTCGCTTCTGCTATGCACTTTTACGAAGTCTACGGTGATCGGCCCCAATGACCTGGGGTATGTAAGCGCGCTGTTGGTGCAGTTCATCCTGTTGCTTTGGGCGGCGGAGATGTGGAATGCAGGCGAGTTGGGCTTTGGTCCATTAAGAAGTGGGAGATCCGCTGGGAAACCTGGAACGGACCGCTGGCTGATTACCGCGACACTCGCGCTGGGCGTGATGGGATCGTGCTATGAATTATGCTTTCAGCGCACGTTCCCGATTCTTTCAGATATGTCTAACGTCGAAAAGGTCCCCTGGCTGTCGCACGACCAACTGCTTGGCCAGCGAACCTTCGAGCTGCGGCGCGCATACGAGGAAATGGACCGGATGCTGCCGAGAAGCGCGATAGTTCAGGCCGCACCGGCGTCAGGAATCGGGAACATACAGGCTGAGTTGTACTCAGGCCGGCCAATGGTTGCAGATCTTGGCGATTGTGGCACGGTGTTCGGAGGAAGCCAGGAATACTGCCGCAATGCCATACTTCCGCGCCTGAGCACACTCTTCGACGACCGGCGTCCGGTGACGGCCAAGGAAGTGTCGGATACGTGCCACGAGTTCTCAATCTCCGTTTTACTTTTTGAAGACGACGACCCGGTGTGGAAGGGGTGGTCTGCTCGCCAGATATTCAATCAGTCGATCG
>CAYZVG010000205.1:0-5865 GCA_964481595.1 uncultured Occallatibacter sp.
CCTGCCGCGACAAACTGCTGGACGAGTCGCGCGGCCAGGAGCCGGTGCGCAAGGCTATGATCCTGCTTTCGGACGGCAACGATGATCAGAGCCGCGTTCATTTGGATGAAGCGATCAAGGAGTGCCAGCGCGCGGAGACGATCATCTACTCGATCAGCACCAACTGGACGCCAAGCCGCGGCGAGGGCGACAAGGTGATGGCGCAACTGGCCGAAGATACCGGCGGCCGGGTGTTCTTTCCGCAGTTGGCCGAGGACCTCTCAAACAGCTTTAAAGACGTTCAAGAGGAGCTGCGCAGCCAGTACGCGCTTACCTATTCGCCCGCCGATTTCAAAGACGACGGGTCGTTCAGAACCATCTATCTTTTCTGCAACGACCGGCGGTACCAGGTGCGCGCCAAGAAGGGGTATTTCGCTCCGCGGCAATGATTCGGATCGAATGTGAAGTGTGGTTTCATCCTGAAGGAGCGCTTTGGCGCTCCTTCAGTTTTTTGTGCGCTCTCCGCCGTGCTGATGTGGGTCCTCCACTGTTCCGAATCAAGACACTTGCGCACACACTGTTCCAATTTGACTCAGTCGAGGATTACTGAGCAGCTTCGCTCATCTATTTCGCCGGATACCCGATGAAATAGGAGTAGACGACTTGAAGAGGCGCACAGGCAGGATGCCGGAGCAGCAATGCCGGCGGCCAGCGGGAGCGGCGCTTGAAGTTCGTCGAACCGCGGGAAGGCTGTGCGGACTGGAGGAATTGCGGTGATCCGGCAGGCAATATCGTGCGACATTTGCGCGTCTGAGAAAAAGCAGACGAACCACTGGTTTGTGGCTTACGAGCAGGGAGGCGAACTGCGGGTTGGCGGGTGGAACTCGCGCAATCGGCTGCGGCCGGGGTCGAAGCATTTGTGCGGGCAAACCTGCCTGCACAAGTTGATGGACGAGTTTATGGCGAAGTCGATTGCGCAGCGTCCGCTATCGAGTGCAGCGAGTGAAGTGCACGAGCATGAAGAAGATCGACCGGCCAGGACAGACACGAGCCTGACCTCGGAAGCAGCGCACGTTGAATTTGAGTCTTCCGCGCGGCTGGTTACGCCGGTGGCGAATCCCATTCCGGTGGCCAGTGCGCCGGTGGCCGCGCTACCGCCGGTGGCGGCGATCAGGCCGCAAACCGACGTGCTGGCGATGCCGGCGAAGATCCACGTGGAAGCGCGCAAGGAAGCAACCAACTCCGGCGACGAGGCGCGCTTTGCCTCGGCGAGCTGGCGGGCGGAGGCGTGGGAGCGGGAACGCGAGCGCGAGATGCGCGCCGTGGAGCGCAGGCCGGACATTGCCCGGCGGCGATCGACGGCGTAAGAGATTACCTGGGAGTGCGACCGTGTGGATAGTGGTCTCCCAGGTCTCAAAGGCGAGACCTGGGGCACCCAAAGTTTGATGATTAATTACAAAATCGCACGGTCACGACACTGGTAGTACAAAAAAATCGGGCCCCGGACGAGGAGGCTGCCATGTGGATGGATATGGTATTGATCCTGATTGCCGTTTTGCCGCTGCTTGTGGGTGCGCGCTCCGCTGTTGAGCAAAGCGAACCTACGATTCCTCCGTTGATCCGGCCTGAAACGGTTAGGTCAGCGGAGCCTCAGTTTTAACCAGCGCGATCAATGCCGCTTCGTCGATGACATTGACCTTCAGCTCCTGCGCCTTCTCCAGCTTTGAGCCGGCATCTTCGCCCGCAACCACGTAGCTGGTCTTTTTGCTCACCGAGCCTGAGACTTTGCCGCCCGCGTCTTCAATCATTTGTTTGGCCTGGCCGCGGGAGAGCGTGGGCAGTGTGCCGGTAAGCACAAACGTGAGCCCGGCCAGTTGCGCGGACCGCTGTTTCTTCTCGGCAGTAATGTCGACTCCGGCCTTCTTCAGGCTTTCGACCAGCAGCAGGTTGGCGGGACGCGAGAAGAATTCGAGGATGGCCTCGGAGATGCGTGGACCGACTTCTTCCACGCGCTCCAGTTCTTCGGCACTTGCGGCCATTACCGCGTCGATGGAACCAAACTCCTGCGCCAGAAGCTCTGCCGTGCGTTCGCCAACAAAGCGAATGCCGAGGCCCATGAGCACACGCGCCAAGCCGGCTTTCTTTGAGTTTTCGATCTCCGTAAGCAGCGCGCGCGTGGACTTTTCGGCAAAGCGATCGAGGCCGGCGATCTGCTCTTCAGTGAGCGAGTAGAGATCTGCGACGCTCTTTACCAGGCCGCGCTCAAGCAACTGGGCCACGGCTGCGTCGCCCAGGCCCTCGATGTTCATCACGCCGCGCGAGCCGAAGTGGAGCAGGGTTTCGCGGAGCATGGCGGGGCAGTCGGCGTTCACGCAGCGCCAGTCCACTTCACCCTCGGGGCGGACAACGGGATTGCGGCACTCGGGACACTCGGCGGGATAGGCGAAGCGCCGGGTTCCACGCGGATGCTCGGCGTCTTCGACCACCTCGACGACTTTGGGGATGACGTCGCCGCCGCGCTCCACCTTGACCCAGTCGCCGATGAGCAGGCCGAGGCGCTCAATGAAGTCCGCGTTGTGGAGCGTGGCGCGGCTTACGGTTGTGCCGCCCACAAAGACAGGCGCGAGCACGGCGGTGGGCGTGAGCTTGCCGGTGCGACCCACGGTGATGAGGATGTCCTGCACCTGGGTGATGGCCGACTGCGCGGTGAACTTGTAAGCGATGGCCCAGCGCGGCGCGCGGCCGGTGTAGCCAAGGCGCTGCTGCGCGTCGAGACCGTCGACCTTGAGCACGACGCCGTCGATGTCATAGCCGAGGGTCGGGCGGTCGACTTCAGCTTCGTCGATGAACTTCATCATTTCGTCGACGGAGTGGACGCGGCGGCGATGCGGATTGACGCGGAAGCCGAGCGCGGCGAGCGTCTCAAGCGTAGCGGTTTGGCCTTTCGAAAAATACTCGCCCTCGACGATCAGAAAATAGGCGAAGAAGACCAGCCCGCGGCCGGCGACGACTGTGGGGTCGAGAGTGCGCAGCGTTCCGGCAGCGGCGTTGCGCGGATTGACGGCGGGCGCAAGGCCTTCGCGTTCGCGGTCTTCGTTCATGCGCAGAAATGCGGCGGCGGGCATCACCACCTCGCCGCGCACTTCAAATGCCTGCGGCAGGATGGCTTTTTGGAGCTGTTCCGCTTTGATGGCGAGCGGCACACTGCGGATGGTGCGGATGTTGGTGGTGACGTCTTCGCCGACCTGGCCGTCGCCGCGGGTAAGACCGAGTACCAGGCGCGCGGAGCCGTCGCCGGCGGGCTCGTAGCGCAGAGCGACGCTGAGGCCGTCAAGCTTGAGCTCGGCGGTGTATTCGACCGGCAGGCTGCCGGCAAGCTCGCGGGCGCGGCGATCCCACTCGGCCAGCTCTTCGGCGGAGTAGGCGTTGTCGAGCGAGAGCATGGGGCGCGAGTGGCGCTCCTTTTTGAACCCCTCGGCGGGCTTGCCGCCGACGCGCTGGGTGGGCGAGTCGGGAGTGATCAGCTCAGGATGCGCGGCCTCAATGCGCTTGAGTTCGTTCATCAGCGCATCGTACTGGGCGTCGGAAATTTGAGGCGAATCAAAGACGTAATAGAGTTGCTCGTGGCGGGCGAGTTCGTGGCGCAATTGGGCGGCGCGCTCGGCGGGATGCTGCGAGTTTTTATCTTCAGCCATTGGCCGAATTATAAGTGGACGCCGCTTGAGTAGTATGGTGGTGACAAGCCGATGGAGCCCGTTACCCATTTTCTGACCGGAGCCTGCATTGCGCGGGCGGGACTGAACCGCAAAACCGCGTACGCCACGCTCGCGGCCGTGCTGGCCGCCGAGGCCGCGGATATGGACGAGTTCTGGTCGCTGGCCGGGCCGGTGGAAGTGCTAAAGCGTCATCGCGGCATTACGCATACTTTTATTGCAGTGCCGGTGGTTGCAGCGGTGGTTGTGGGCGTGGTGTGGCTCGTGCATCGGTGGCGCGAGTCGCGGCGGCGAAGTAGCCCGGCTAGTTCTACTGCAATCCGGCAGCCGGTTCACTGGGGCTGGCTCTACCTGACCGCCCTGATTGCGGCGCTCAGCCACCTGCTGCTGGACTGGACAAACAACTACGGACTGCGGCCCTACTTCCCTTTCAACCCGCGCTGGTATGCGGGGAGCTTTGTATTTATCGCCGAGCCGGTAATTTGGGCGCTGCTGCTGGCGGCGGTTGTTCTGCCCTGGCTTTTCTCGCTTGCCGATGCGGAGATTGGCGCGCGGCGCACACGGTTTCGCGGACAGGGCTGGGCGGTGTTTGCGCTGGCGGGGATGACGGCCTTGTGGTGCGTGCGCTGGGCGGAGCATGCGCATGGCCTGGCGCTGCTCAACAACATCCAGATAACGCCGGAGCCGGTGGTGAGGATGGCGCTCGAGCCGTATCCCGTAAACCCTTACCGCTGGCATGCGATTCTTGAAACCGCCGGGGCCTACCAGATGGCGGAGGTGAATACGTGGACCGGCGATGTGGTGAGCGATCCCCAGCACGACACCATTTACAAGCCGAGGGATACGCCCGCGGTGGAAGCCGCCAAACAGACGGAATTGGGCCGCGTGTATCTGGACTGGGGCAGGTGGGCCGTGGTGCGCGACACGGGCCAGGAGCCGGTGGCCGCACTGGCCCCACCCAGGCTGACGCCTGGCCGCACGTGGACAACGGTCGAGTTCAACGATCTGCGCTTTGACTACTCGTTCTTGCCTGCCAGCATCGGGGCAGGCAATTCTCCCCTGGGAGGATGGGTTTATATCGTGGACAATCGCGACGATGCAGGAGAAGGAATGGGCGGCAAAGTACAAAAATAGCCGCAATCGCAGCGTTTTTGCTCCAAATGGAAATATTTGTTGGCCTTGTGGAACGGTTCGGGTTGACCATGCGGGCCGTGGACCGCAGAATGAAAGAGGCAGAGTGTCGCTTTCCGAGGACCCTGCTCAGGCGAGGATCCTAATCCCACCAAAAAGAATGAGGTTTGCATGATCGCATATCTGTTGCTGCTGGTTGCCGTTCTAACGCGGGTAATGCCCCATGCCGGCTTGTTGAACTTTACCGCGGTGGGCGGCGCACTACTCTACTTTGGCGCACGGCGCTCGTGGCGCGAGATGCTGGCCCCGGTGGCGGTTTTGATTGCCACGGACTACTACCTCACAGTTTTCACCTACCACTACGCGTTCCGCTATGAGGCCTACCTGACCACGTGGACCTGGTACCTGGCGGCGATAGTGCTGGGACGCATTCTGCTGAGCCGCAGCGCAAGCTTCAAGCGCGTGCTGGCCAGCGCTCTGCTGGGACCGACATCGTTCTTTGTGGTTTCAAACTTTGCGGTGTGGGCCGGCAGCACATGGTATCCGCGCACGCTGGCCGGGCTTGGCACGTGCTATGTGGCGGCGATTCCGTTCTACCGCAACGATCTTGCCTCAACCGCGCTGGTGCTTGGAGTCGCGTTTGGCGTACCGGCGCTGGTGCGGCGGATGAATGCGATGCCTGCACAAGCAGTGCTGGCCGGGAAATAAAGCGAAGTTGGTTCTTGAGGGACGATCCGCGCGGCTTGAGGCCGCGCGGATTTTTGTTGCACGGAAAAAGGCCGTGTCTTCGCAAAACCGGACGCTGCTGTAGTCGATCTGAAGCCCGCTGAAGAACAACCGCAGGTCTTTCGACTGCGTTTGCCGCAAAAGACGCGGCAAACTTCGCTCAAGATGACAGTCGCTTTTTTGAAGACGACTTGAGATTCGGCTCGCTATACCTTGCGGCGAAGGGCCAGCTCGACGACGCGCATCATGTCGGCTTCAGGAGCGGGCTTGCCGGTCCAGATTTCAAACTGGCGCGCGCCCTGCTGCACAAACATCT
>CAYZVG010000206.1:0-2312 GCA_964481595.1 uncultured Occallatibacter sp.
ACAACGCCGATCCGCCCTGCAAGACCTTCCGCAAGCTGAGCCAGAAGCAGCAGCAAAAACCGCCTGAGCCCACCGGCGAAGCCTGCCCGGCCTGTGGCAAGCCGCTGGTGCTGCGCCAGGGAGCCTACGGCGAGTTTGTCTCCTGCTCCGGCTATCCCAAGTGCAAATACATCAAGCAGAATTTGATTGAAGGCCTCAAGTGCCCCAAGTGCGGCGAAGGCGACATTGCCGAACGCAAGGCACGCCGCGGCAACATCTTCTGGGGCTGCACCAACTATCCCAAGTGCGACTTCACGTCGAACCTGAAGCCTGTCGCGCAAAAGTGTCCTGACTGCGGCAGCCCCTATCTGGTCGAGAAAACCCTCAAGTCGGGCGTCTACCTCGAGTGCCCCAACAAGAAAAAATCTGTCGAGGAAGAGGTGGCCGCGCCTAAAAAGCGCGCCAGAAAGGGAGCCGCGCCCGAGCCTGCCGAAGAAGGCGCAAAGGTAGTTTGCGGCTACTCCAAGCGCATCGGCGACGCGCCCCCTCCGCCAACGGCAGAAACCCACGGCCCAGTCCCTGAGGCTAAGCCCGCCAAAAAGGAACTGGTCCCGGCTTAACGCGCATCGTTTGCCCGAGTCTCGCCAGAGGATCACGGTCAATCCAACCGTGATCCTCGCCGTTCCATGAGGCGTTTCCGGGGTCAATCCGTTACCATGAGCTTCGGAGAACCCCTATGGAACGTATGCTGGCAACACCCGCCGACGCTGAGATCATTCTGAAACTTTACGAGCTGCGCACTGAGGCCGTCATGCGTCAGGCCCGCGCCTGGGTCACCGGCGAGTTCTGGCCAACCACCGCTGAAGATCTCTTCGCCGTCACCGAAAACCCCGCGCATCCCCACAACGCGCACTTGCGCCAGGTGCTTACGTATTGGGAGATGGCCGCCGCCATGGTCATCCACGGCGCGGTTTCTGCCGAGTTGTTTGTCGATTGCAACGCCGAGGGATTCTTTCTGCTCGCCAAGTTCGCGCCCATTCTCGACGCCATCCGGGAGCGCAATCCGGGCTTCCTTAAAAGAACATCCGAGCTGGTGGTGCGCTTCGCTTCGGCCTCTCAGCGCTACGAGGCGGTGCTCAAGATGGTTGAAGCACGCCGCCAGCGCATGTTGGGCCAGGCTGGATAACCTGCATAGAATTTTTACCTCAGGAAAACCAAAGAGCGGTTCGTCTTGTCGAAACCACGTTCCGGGGAGCATGATGGTAACTGTTGTTGACTCCCCATCTCCCTGGAGGTTTTCTTGAAACGAGTATCGTTTGTACTTGCAGCAATGTTTTCGTTGTCCGCACTGGCGATCAATGCGGCGGACTCAAGCAAAATCAATGGTTACATCTCGGATTCCATGTGCGGCGCAAAGCATGCCGGCTCGGGCTCCGACTGCGTTAAAAAGTGCATTCAAGGCGGCATGAAGCCGGTCTTCGTCGATGACAAGAAAATTGTCTGGGCCATCGACAACCCCGACGCGGTGAAGGACTTCTACGGCGACAAGGTTACCGTGACCGCGACCGCCGACAGCACCGCCAAGAGCGTGCATATCAGCGACATCCAGGCGGCCAAGTAACAGCCGTAGCGTTTTCGCTTCTGCGTTTTCGGGTAAGCACAAGGCAACGGGTCTTTTCCCTCAGGAAAAGACCCCTTGCCTCGATATGTATCAGTGTCTCTTGGAATCAAAAACACTCCAAAACCTGAATCTGCACCGCCGGGGACTCGCCACGCCGCGAAAACTCTGTTACTGTCTTATCCGTCAGTATCTCCGAGGGCGTAACTTCCTCTAGGAGAAGCACGAACGGAATCAACCATGGCGCGAGCAATCTGGAACGGCATAGTCATTGCCGAAAGTGAAACAACTGAAACGGTAGAGGGAAACGTCTATTTCCCTGAGGCGAGCCTCAAGCGGGAGTTTTTCCGCCCCAGCTCCACAACCTCAACCTGCCCCTGGAAGGGCCAGGCGCGCTATTTGAGCCTGCTGATCGACGGCCAGGATAACCCTGACGCTGCCTGGTACTATCCCGACCCCAAGCCAGCCGCCCGCAAAATCAAAGGCTACGTAGCCTTCTGGCGCGGCGTCGACATCGATAAGTGACCGCGGCATAACCGCTGGTCCACATCCTAATCAACCAAAGAAACTGGGTGCCCCAGGTCCCGCTATTGGGACCTGGGATAGCACATAGCCAGTCGTTTGATAGTTGAATCAAGCAACGAGATTCCGTGCCCCATTCATCGCGCTGCTTTATCGCGCGGGTTCCCGATCCTCTCGATGACAGCTTGGTCAA
>CAYZVG010000206.1:2322-5857 GCA_964481595.1 uncultured Occallatibacter sp.
GGGAAAGCACAAACCTCAACACCACGCGGCCCAAGCCTCAACCTTTTTCCACTGGCTCCGACTCGCACACAATCGTGCGCCGTTCTGCCGGCTTCTCCCCAATATTCCAGGTGTCCGCCACAATGTAGAGCGGCCTGCCTTTGCCTTCCTCGTAGATATTGGCCACGTACTCGCCCAGAATGCCCACCGTCACCAGCAGCGCTGCGTTGCTCATGCACAGCACAACCATCAGCGACGTCCACCCCGGCACGGTCCGGCCTGAGACGTAGGCAACGAAGGCCCGTATCGCCTCTTCCAAAGCCAGCAGCGCCATCAATCCGCCCGCTAGAAAGCTCATCCGCAGCGGCAGCGGCGAAAACGATACGGCCGCGTTCCACGCCAGCCGGATCATCTTGCTCAGCGGATACTTTGTCTCTCCGGCGGCCCGCGCCTGGCGCTCGTATTGCACGCATACCTGCGGGTAACCCACCCAGGCCACCATGCCGCGGATAAAACGATGCAGCTCGCGCATGGAGCGCAGGCTGTTGACGCAGCGGCGCGACATCAGCCGGAAGTCCCCAACATCGTGCGGCAGCGATTTCAAAAACAGGAACTGCATCAGGCGATAGAACATCCATGCGGAAGCCCGCTTGAACAGGTTTTCGCCGGCCCGCGCGCTGCGCTGTCCGCACACCACGTCGTAGCCGTTCCTGTACTGCTCCACCATCATGTCGATCACTTGCAGCGGGTCCTGCAAGTCGGCGTCCATCAACACCACGGCATCGCCGCCTGCCTCGTCCACGCCGGCTGTCGCCGCTATCTGGTGGCCAAAGTTCCTCGACAGGCTAAGCACCTTGATGCGTGCATCCCGCGCGCTCCACTCAGCCAGAAACTCGAGCGTGCCATCGCTGCTTCCATCGTTTACCAGGATGATCTCGCACGCGTAAGCAGATGCATCGATAAACCGTGTGGCCTCCTCGGCGAACAGCGGCAGGCAGCGCTCCTCGTTGTAGCAGGGAACCACGATCGAAACCAGCGCGGGATTGGGCCGAGGTCTTAAATAAGCAGAGGGCATGGTCAACTTCCAGTTGCCGGTTCAGTCTGCGGTGCGCCGGCCGCGTCGTTAAGGCTGCCTTGCGCTCCAGAGCCCGCACCCTTCTTCTTGTCCCGGCCCGCGCGCAATCCCATCGCTCCCGCAACCGCCAGCACCACCACCGCCGGCTCAATGGGCTGCCGGTAGTCCATCATGGGATGGGTCAGATAATACGTGATGGGAAACACGCCGATCAGCAGCAGGTAAGGCATCAGCGCCATGCGATTGGTGCGCCATAGCCGGCGGATGCCCAGCAGCATGAACACCGTAATCGTGCACACCTGGAACATGTTCTCCGGCGTCAACGGCTGGGCGCGCAGCTCTTCGGCTGAGAGGCTCCAGAACCCGGTCCAGTAGTACACCACCCGCCGCAGCGTCTTCACCACCAGAAACTCGTAGTGCGGATTGTGTTTCAAGTCGTACAGCGACATGGCGTGCTTATCTGCCAGGTAAGGTATCTCGCCCATGGCTAGGTACTTCTTCATTTCCACGGCGCTACTGGCTGGGTAGGGCCGGTTGTCGCAGCTCGGCGGAGAGGTATTGTCCTGCGGTGAGTTGCCGAAGTTATCCGCGTACATTTCCAGCCAGATGTTGTCGCGGATCGGGCAGATCACCCCCAGCGCGCGGTAGTTCCTGATCGTCCACGGTGTCAGCACGGCAAAAAAGGTCACCATGGTCAGCAATCCGTTCAGCGCCCAGCGCCGCTTGCCCTCACGGTGCGCCTGGTAAAGCGCAAAGCCCAGCAGAAACGGCAGCGTCGACATAATGGACGGATTCGAGTGCGCGGTTACTCCGTACAGAGCGCCAAACCCTATCCACGCCAGCGCCTTTGTCGAGCGGTGAATCCGCTGCGCAATGCAAAAGCATGTCGTAAACAGCAGTCCCGTCAGCGCGTACTCCCAAACCCGGCTTGCTGAAAAGTAAATCGCAAACGGATACAGCGCCCACAGCCCCGCCGCATACTGTGCGCCCCGCTCGCCCAGCGAGTATTTCGCGCTAAAGTAAACCGGAATGCACGTGAGCGTCGACAGAATGCTGTTGATCGTCAAGATCACGAATCCCGACGTGAGCGAATAGATCCCGAACGCGCGAAACACCAGCGACAGCAAACCGGGAAATAGCGGCGACTCAATCGCCGTCGGTCCCGACCACGGCCAGTAAGGGGAACTGAACCCATGCCCGCTGGCAAGCGCGCGCGCAACCCAGCCCATCTCCCATCCAAACCGCTCGTAAAGCTTATCCGCATCCGGCAGGTCGCGATAGGTGCATACGACCACGATCATTCGAATCAAAAATCCCGCGCCAACAGCCAAAAACAGAATCTGGCGTGCGCTGATCGTCTTCTTTTTCGATGGGGAAAGAGTAATAGTTGTGGCCATGTTCAGGGTCTTTTATCCAGTCTTCGGGCTGCAATCGCACTACGCAGATTACCAGCCTTCGCAACAACATTTGAAGGGATTTATCGACAGCAGGAAACGAGCAGATTGAACCAGATCATAAACGGCTCTATTCATTAGATTATTCTCTCTGGAACACCTCGGCAAACCGCCGCTCCTCGCTGCTCTCAAATGGTCCACGAGTATTCGGGAAATGCTCTATCCTTAATCATGACCGGAGGTCCCCCGATGCTATCCCCCGCAGTCACAACCCCCGCCCAGCCCACTCCGCCCGAGCAGATTGCAGAGGCTCTCTTGCACATCGGTCCCTTGCAGGGCCTGCCGCTTGAAGACCGGCTCTGGCTTGCCCAACATGGTCAGGAGGTGGCAGCCAACGCCGGCGATGTCCTGTTTGAAGAGGGCGCGCCCGTCGCGCACATGATCCTCATCCTCAAAGGGGAAATCCATGTCCGCCGCGGCCATGCCGGCCCCATGGCGCTGTTCATCGGCCGCGCCGGACAAATGACCGGCGTTCTGCCTTTCTCGCGCATGAAGAGCTACGGCGGCCAGGGATTCGCCATCTCGCCCGTCTGGGCGCTCATGATTCCCAAGACCATCTTCAACGATATGCTGGCGGCCATCCCCTCCATGACCCAGCGTGTCGTTTCCACGCTCCTCGATCGCGTGCGCGAGGTAACCCGCATCGAGCAGCAGGCTGAGAAGCTCACCGCTCTTGGCAAACTCGCAGGCAATCTTGCCCATGAGCTAAACAACCCCGCATCCGCCGCGCAAAGCGCCGCCGCCAGTCTTGCAGAGGCTCTGGCCGCCAACCGCGCCAACCGCTTCAAGCTGGTCAACCTCTGCCTCACGCAGACGCAAATTGATGGCATCCAGGCGTGGGAGGAGGAGATCCTCGCCCGCTCCATCTCCGCTCCCGGCAGCCGAGAAGAGCACGCCGTCGCCTACATCGCCCGTGAGGAATCCATCCGCAACTGGCTCGCCAAAATTGGCTGCGACAATATCTGGGAGGTCACCCCGCAGCTCGCCGACCAGGGCATTGTCGTCGCCGATCTCGATCAGCTACATC
>CAYZVG010000207.1:0-5850 GCA_964481595.1 uncultured Occallatibacter sp.
CCCCAGCCGGAGCCGAACTGCTTGGCGGTGGTCTCGTTGAAGGTCTTTTTGAAGGCTTCAAAGTCGCCGAAGTCGGCGGTGATCTGCTTGGCGATTGCGCCGGTGGGCTGGCCGCCGATGCCGTCGGTGTTGGCCGGTCCCATGAGCTTCCAGAAGGTGGTGTGGTTGGCGTGTCCTCCACCATGGTTGCGGACTGCGCCGCGAATCTCTTCAGGGATGGCGTTGAGGTCGGCGATCAGGTCGTCAACGGACTTGGCGGCGAGGGCCGGGTAGTTGGCCACGGCGGCGTTCAGGTTGGTGACGTAGGTCTGGTGATGCTTGTCGTGGTGGAGCTTCATCGTTTCAGCGTCGATGAAGGGCTCCAGCGCGGAGTAGTCGTAGGGAAGCGGTGCTAACTCGTATGCCATTTGGGGAAATCTCCTCCGTTCGCAATTGTATTCGTTTGTGGGGTGAGCGGCGCGACCGGTTGCCGGCTGCCTTGCGACAGCGATTGTGGGAAAAGCGCACCGGTCCGCCGCACACCAGTACGGAACCGAAACCGGGCCATCTGCTTGTATGGATGCAGGATATGGGTGGAAGGTGCGTGAAAAAGCGGGAAATACTTTAACCGGAGAATCCGAGAGGAGCAAAGACGTCAGGACTTGCGCAGTTCTAGAGCGGCGAAGAGCAAAAAGCCCACCAGAACCCCGGCGGCAACCAGCCCGACGACAAGACCGTGACGATGAGGGAAGACGGCCCGGTTGCCGTTGGTGAAGTCAGCCTTCAGGACGCGATCGACAGCGGCGTAGGAGAGCGTGAGCCGATTGCCCGAGCGCTCGACGACTTGAAACGACGACGCCTCCAGCGCTCCCAGTTGGCCGAGGTGCTGCGAGCCGTCGCGCATTTCAACGAAGACGACAGAATCGGGAGGCCAGGCGGCAAGGGTCTTGCGGATTCTTTCCCCATGGCGGCCAAGAGGCTGAGCGGGCTGCGCCGTCTGGCACAACACCAGGGCTGGAATCACCGCCCAAACCGTGAGCAGGCGCAGAGCAAAACGAAAGCCGAAAGCCATGGGCATACACCGAGCGAAGAACCGGAGCGGGCTCTCCGGGGGCAAATATAGCACAATGCTTGCGAACAGAGGCGCACAAGGCTCCTGTTGGCCGCACGGGGACCGGTGGCCACAACTTTTTGCCTTCGCGGGACTATCGATACGCCGATACAATGAGGATGCAAGCTGTTCTTCCGGCGCTTTTTCCGCGCGCCGGCCGGCGACGGCAAGCTTTCGATGTGCTTCCCTGCCCCAAACAACCAGACTTTCAAGCAAACTTATTGTGGCTTTTGAACATCCCCGATTTGAAAGCAGGCAACGATGAGCGATAAGCCCTTGTACCGGTGGCTAGAGCAGCAGGGCGAGGCCTTTGGTTCTCCCGGCCTTGAGCCACGCTGGACTTCAAGCGAGAAGGATGCGGTAGTGACATCGTATGCGGCATCGAGCCGGATATGGCTGACCTGTTCGCACGGGATTCTGAACGAGATTTATCACCCGACGATCGACCATCCCCAGGTGCGCGACATGGAGTTCCTGGTGACGGACGGGGAGACGTTCGTCCACGAGGAGAAGCGCGACCTTGACTCCGCGTTCGAGTACATCGACGTGGAGGCGCTGGGGGTGCGGTATGTGAACAGCGATCCCAGCGGGCGCTACAGCCTGACCAAGGAGATAATCTGCGATCCGCACCACGGGGTGGCGCTGATGCGGGTGCGGCTGGAGGGGCTGGCGGAGCTTGTGCCCCGGCTGAAGGTGTACGCGCTGCTTGCGCCGCACCTTGACCGGGGCGGAGCGGGCAACTCGGCGCGCGCGATGGATCTGGCCGGAAACAGAGTGGTGATGGCGTGGAAGAACAAGTGGTCGCTGCTGATGGCGGCCGGCTGCGGGTTTAAGCGGGTGAGCTGCGGCTTTGTGGGCGCGAGCGACGGCTGGCAAGACCTGATGCACGACTTCAAGATGGATTGGGAGTTTGGCTCGGCGACGGATGGCAACATCGCGATTATGGGCGAAATAGACCTGGAGTGCCATGAGGGGCTGACGCACGGCTGGTTGAAAAACGGCGTGACGGAGAGCTTGAGCGACGGCCGGGCGGCGCGGGAGTTTACGCTGGCCATCGGCATTGGCGAGGGGCACCACGCGGCGGCGCAGAAGACGATGGGGGCTCTTGTGAGGCCGTATGCGGAACAGCGGAAGCGGTTCCTGGAGCAGTGGCGCCGGGCGGCCAATCCCGAATGGCTGGCGGCGCGGGCCGGCGACGGGGGCAAGCTGATGCGGGCCAGCCATAACGTGCTGCTGGCGCACGAGGATAAGACATTTTCAGGAGCGTTTGTGGCTTCGGCATCGATTCCCTGGGGCCAGGCGAAGAGCGACGAAGACCTGGGCGGCTACCACCTGGTGTGGACGCGGGATATGGTGCAGACAGCCACTGCCCTGCTGGCTTGCGGACGGGCAGAGACGGCGCGGCGGGCGCTGATGTACCTGGCGTGCACGCAGCAGCCCGACGGCGGCTTTGCGCAGAACTTCTGGATCGACGGCACTCCTTACTGGAGCGGCAAGCAGCTGGATGAGGTTGCGTTTCCGCTGATTCTGGCGTGGCGGCTATGGAAGGCCGATGGACTTGGCGACCTGCAGATTTTCCCGTTTGTGGAACGTGCGGCCGGCTGGCTGGTGCGCTATGCGCCCATTACTCACCAGGAGCGGTGGGAGGAGAATGCAGGCTATTCGCCTTCAACGCTGGCGGCGGTGATTGCGGGATTGATTTGCGCGGGCGAGATGGCGCGAGCCTACCAGGCCGAAGAGCTGGCGGTGTTTCTTGAGGAGTTTGCCGACTGGATCGAGAAGCACCTGGAGGACTGGACCGCGACCAACAACGGCGTGCTGCTTGCCGAGGTGAAGCGGCACTACATGCGCATCCGGCCACCGGAGTGCGGCGAGGCCTACGCGCACGAGAGCTGCGGCAAAGAGCTGATTCACTTGTCAAACCGGCCGCCGGGAAAGCGCTATGAGTTTGAAGCCCGCGAGATTATCGACGCGGGATTTCTGGAGCTGGTGCGCTACGGTGTGCGGCGGGCCGACGATCCGCTGATTGTGGATTCGCTGAAGGTGGTGGATGCGGTGCTGAAGCGCGATCTTCCGCAGGGTCCGTGCTGGCTGCGCTACAACAACGATGGCTACGGAAACCGCTCGGATTGCGGTCCGTTCGAGGGGTTCGGCAAGGGACGGCCATGGCCGCTGCTGACCGGCGAACGGGCGCACTACGAGCTGGCCGCGGGCAACGGCTTTGAGGCGCTGATCAAGACCTACGAGGGGTTTGCCACCTGCGGACAACTGCTGCCGGAGCAGGTTTGGGATGAGGCCTCGGCCGGCCATTGCGGCGTGAAGGCGGGGCAGCCGGCCGGATCGGCCCAGCCGCTGGTGTGGGCACATGCGGAGTACCTGAAGCTGCTGCGGTCGGCGCTGGACGGCAAGGTCTTCGACCGCGTCGACGCCGTGTACGAGCGGTATTGCGAGCCGGAAGGACGCGGGAAGTTGCGTCGGGACGTGGAGATATGGAGCCGGCACAGACCGGTGAATGAGATGGCGACGGGAGCAACGCTGCGCATTGTGGACGAAGGTTCTTTTGAGGTGACGTGGACCGTGGACGGGTGGAAGACGCTGCATACAGCCCGGAGCCGCAACTTGGGCAGCGCGGGGTTTTCCGCCGACCTTGCGCCGGGGGTGGGCGCAAAACATGTGGAATGGACGCTGCGCTGGCCGGAGCGGGACGCCTGGCTTGGATACAATGTTGTGGTAGAGATTCAGGACAATTGACCCGTTACGAACGCTTGAAAATGCACTCCACCGAAAGGACAAGCTCCACTCCGAGATTCTTATGACTACCAGCACTCCTTCTACTTCTCTCGATACTTTGTCCGTTGACACTTTGCGGCTGCTCGCCGTCGACACCGTTCAAAAGGCCAACAGCGGACATCCGGGCGCGCCCATGGGCTGCGCCCCCATTGCATACGTGCTGTACCGCAAGCTGATGAAGCACAACCCAGGGAACGCCAAGTGGGCGGACCGCGACCGCTTTGTGCTGTCGAACGGCCATGCTTCGAGCCTGCTTTACTCCGTGCTGCATTTGAGCGGCTACAACCTGACGATGGACGACCTGAAGAGCTTCAGGCAGTGGGAATCGAAGACGCCTGGGCACCCCGAATATGGCGCAGTGGACGGCGTTGAAGCCACCACCGGGCCGCTTGGCCAGGGCATCGCGATGGCCGTGGGCATGGCAATTGCGGAAAAGCATCTTGCCGCCGTTTACAACAAGCCGGGCTTTGACGTGGTGGACCACTACACCTACTCACTGTGCGGCGATGGCGACCTGATGGAAGGGCTTTCGCACGAGGCAGCATCGCTTGCGGGAACCTTGGGACTGGGCAAACTGGTTGTGCTCTACGACGACAACCTGATTTCGCTCGACGGCCCGACCGACCTGAGCTTTACCGAGAATGTGTACAAGCGCTTTGAGGCCTACAACTGGCACGTGCAGCGCGTGGCCGACGGCAACGATCTGGCCGGTATTCAGGCAGCGATTGAGGCAGCCAAGGCGGAGACCGGCAGGCCCTCGCTGATCGCGGTGCGGACCATCATTGGCTACGGATCGCCAAAGGCGGGATCGAACAAGTCGCACGGCGAGCCGCTGGGCGTGGCCGACGTGATTGCGTCGAAGAAGTTCTTCGGATTCCCCGAGGACAAGAGCTTTTACATTCCCGACGAAGCACTGGCCAACTGGCGCGAAGCCAAGACGGCCGGCGCGGCTGCGGAAGCCGAGTGGACGAAGCTGTTCGCCGGCTACAAGGCGGCCTTCCCCGAGCTGGCGGCGGAGTTTGAGCGCACGCAGAAGGGCGAGCTGAAGGCTGGATGGGAGAAGTCGGTTCCCACCTTCGGCGTGGACAAGAAACAAGCGACGCGCAGCGCCGGAAACGTAGTGATGAACGCGATTGCCGAGAGCGTTCCCGAGCTGTTTGGCGGCGCGGCGGACCTGACGTCCTCGACGAAGACGATCTTCAAGCCGGGCGCGAACTTCCACCTGGATCCGGCGGGACGGAACGTGTTCTTTGGCGTGCGCGAGCTGGCCATGTGTGCGGCGGTGAACGGAATGGCGGCGCACGGCGGACTGATTCCCTTTGGATCGACGTTCTTTGTCTTCTCGGATTACGCAAAGCCGGCGCTGCGGATTGCGGCACTGATGGGCGTGCACTCACTGTTCGTGTTTACGCACGACTCGATTGGCGTGGGCGAAGACGGACCGACGCATGAGCCGATTGAGCACCTGATGGCGCTGCGCGCACTGCCGCACTTTACCGACTTCCGTCCCGCGGATGCGAACGAGACGGCGGCGGCATGGCGGCTGGCGATTGAACGCAGGAGCCCGTGCTTCTTTGCGCTTTCGCGGCAGGACCTGCCGATTCTGGACCCGGCCAAGCACGACTCCTATGCCAACGTGAGCAAGGGCGCGTATGTGGTAGAAGACGCGGCCAGCCCCAAGGTGGTGCTGATTGCGACCGGCTCAGAGGTGTGGACGGCGCTGGATGCGGCCAAGCTGCTGGCGGGCGAAGGCATTGCGGCCCGCGTGGTGAGCATGCCGAGCTGGAAGATCTTCGAAGAGCAGACGGCGGCGTACAAGGCAAGCGTACTGCTGGCAGGCGTGCCACGGCTGGCGGTTGAAGCCGGAGCCACGCTGGGCTGGTGGAAGTACGTTGGCCTGGACGGCGACGTGATCGGGCTGGACCGCTTTGGCGCTTCGGCTCCGGGACCGCTGGTGATGAAGGAACTTG
>CAYZVG010000208.1:0-5848 GCA_964481595.1 uncultured Occallatibacter sp.
CAGCGAGCCTGTGCGCGCCAGTTGGGCTCAGGCAGACGTGGGTCTTCAAATCAAGATTGAGGACCGCGGGTTGGGCATCGCCAATCCCGAGAATCTCTTTGTCCCGTTCTATACCACCAAGGCAGAGGGCAGCGGCATTGGCCTTGCCCTGGCTCAGCAGATTGCCCGTGCGCATGGCGGAGAGGTTTCGCTCGTCAATCGAGAAGACGGCAATGGCGCACGCGCAATCGTCCGGCTGCCGCTGGCCCCCGCAGCGAAACAAGTGAAACAACACCCCGCGTTCTGACGCGTACACTGGAACGCCGCAGCAGAACCGCGCCGCGTTATGATCAAATCGATCATTATCTGGAGAAATGAAAATGTATAGGCGCTCTTCGCTCCGTTATCTCACTCTCTTTTTCGTCTTGTTGCTTAGCGCCGCGTTTCGGTGTCGCGCGGAAAATCCGATCGTACAAACCAACTTCACCGCCGATCCCGCGCCGATGGTTTACAACGGCGAGGTCTATCTCTACACCAGTCACGATGAAGACGATGGCGCTCAGTTCCACATGCTCAACTGGAAGCTCTACACCTCCGCCGACATGGTGAACTGGACCGATCACGGAACAGTCGCATCGCTCGCCACGTTCCCGTGGGCCGATCAGAGCAACGACGCATGGGCGCCGCAGGCGATTGAGCGGGACGGCAAGTTCTACCTTTACGTTCCCATCAGTGTGAAGGGTTGGCCCAAGAACGTGATCGCCGTTGCCGTGGCCGATAGTCCGTTCGGTCCGTTCAAAGATGCGCTCGGTCATCCCTTGGTTGGTCCGTCAACAGGCGACATCGATCCCACCGTTTTCATTGACGACGACGGCCAGGCTTACTTGTATTGGGGAAACCCGAACCTCTGGTACGTCAAGCTCAACAAGGATATGATTTCCTACTCCGGCGACATTGTGAAGATAGACTCCAGGCCAGATAACTATCAGGAGGGTCCGTGGTTTTATAAGCGCGCCGGCAAGTATTACATGCTGTATGCATCGCACTGCTGCCCTGAGGGTATTGGCTACGCCATGAGCGACAGCCCCACCGGACCCTGGGTCTACAAGGGACTGGTGATGGCCCCGGACGCTCGGTCCTCGGGCAACCATCCGGGGCTGGTCGATTTCAAGGGAAGCTCCTATGTGTTCGGATTCAATTACGCGCTGAACTTTGCGCTCACTCCTGTCCATCGCGAACGGCGCTCGGTGTGCGCGGCAAAGTTTACGTACAACCCCGACGGCACCATCCCGACTCTGCCCTGGTTCGATCCGGCGGGCGTTCAGCAGGTGGGCGCATTCGATCCGTATCGCCGCGTACCGGCAGCAACCATTGCATGGGAATCGGGTGCGGCGACGGGCCCGTGGAGGATGGGCGTGAGGACCGCGCAGGATGACAAGACCGGTGTCTACCTCACCCACATCGCCAACGGCAGTTACATCAAAGTGAGCGGCGTGGATTTCGGCGCAAAGCCGGCCGCGAGCTTTACCGCCAGCGTGGCCAGCGGCTCCATGGGCGGCGCAATGGAACTGCATCTCGATAGCGTGGATGGCCGTGCGATCGGATCGCTGACGGTAGCCAATACCGGTGGATGGGATCAGTGGCAAACCAAAACAATTCCCGTCTCCGGCGCAACAGGAACCCACGATCTGTTCATCGTCTTCAAAGGCGACGGGCAAGGCGAGCTTTTCAACTTCGAAGATTGGAAATTCAATCCGAAGACGAAGAAGGCGCGCGTGCGGTAGACTCGGTGCGAACGGCGAATGAGCGTCGGCGTGAGAGTAGAGAATCCAAGCAATGCGCATATTTTTGAGCACTGCATTGTTGTTGGGCTGTGTGGCGGGACTGGCGTTTGCCCAGGCACCCGCCGCGAGCCAGCCACATGGGCCCGAGTGGCCCACCCGCGATCCCCACACCGCTGGCTACGTTCAGGCGCAAGAATTGCCTGACGGCGCAATCCCTTCCGTCAACGCCGACGGCAACTTTATCATTGGCCCCACGCACAAGCCCGCGCCGGAGGTGAGCCTGCCCGGCTCGCCGCTGGGCACCATCGTCGAGTTCACCATGAGCTCGGCTGACAGCAAGCTCTATCCCGGCATTGCCCGCGATCCACGCACCTTCGGCACGCCCGACCCGGTCGATCCCGCAAGGTTGATCGTCACCACCAGCCATCCCGCGCCGTACATTCGCCGTGTCTCGGTGTATGTGCCCCGGCAGTACGCGCCCGGCACAGTTGCGCCTTTCATTGTTGACGCCGATGGCCCAGACCGCATGTTGTTCAACGCCATCGATGGCTTGATCGCCGAGCACAAGATTCCCGTCATGATCGCCATCTCCATCGGCAACGGCGGCGGCGACGCTCAGGGCAGTGAGCGTGGCCTGGAGTACGACACCATGAGCGGCAAATATGCCGAATGGGTTGAGAGCGAGGTGCTGCCGCTGGTTGAGGCCAAGGCCCAGGTAGAGCTCACCAAAGATCCAGACGCCCGCGCGGCCATGGGCGGCAGCTCAGGCGGATCGTGCGCGCTCATTATGGCCTGGTATCACCCCGAGCTTTATCACCGCGTGCTCACTTACTCCGGCACGTATGTGAACCAGCAGTGGCCCTACGATCCCGCTGCTCCGCACGGCGCGTGGGAGTTCCACGAGCACCTGATTCCCGGCAGCCCGGCAAAGCCCATTCGCCTATGGATGGAGGTGGGCGACCGCGACCTGCTGGATCCCAATGTAATGCGCGACGGCATGCACGACTGGGTTGAGGCCAACGAGCGCATGGCTGCCGCGCTTGCGGCCAAGGGCTACCACTACCAGTTTGTGTTTGCGCGCAATGCCGGTCATGTGGACGGCGGCACCAAAAATCAGACTCTGCCCGAGGCTCTCGAATACCTGTGGCAAGGCTATCCGCTGGAACCGGTCGCGAAGTAAGTCGAGCGCCAGAGCTGGCCGCTCTTACTGCATCGCATGGCTGAAGATCAGGTCGCCTTTGAATCCAGAAGAGAAGCCTGCATTGCGAACCAGCGTGGCCAGTTGCGCCCAGTGCCTGTGGCTGTGGATGAGCGCATGTAGGGCGATCTTGCGGCGCGACATGGTGCGGGCTTCCTGCGGGACCCACGCAAAGTCGAGCACGTAAGGCTGTTCCCAGCTCTCATCCGGCGCAGAGAGCAGGCCGCAAAAGATCTCCTGCGCTTGAACGTGCAGAGCGAACAGCGCTTCGAGCGGGCCAGAGGGCACAGCATCTTTGTCGATCACCGGCAGGCCTGCCAGCCGCTGGCTCCAGCGCAACTCCGCGCCCCATACGTGCCGGACGAACTGCTGCACATCGGCTGCTCCGCCGATGCCGCAGGGCAGCCCCAGCACCGCTGGATTTTTGCCGAGGTAGTCATTCCAGAAGCCGGAAGCCTCCCGGTTCCAGACCAATAGTTCGTCAAGCGTGATGCCAACGCTCATGGTTCCCCCGTATTGAGCCGCGGCAATTTCTCTCCGCGTTTACCTGGCGTGGGCCAGCGCGCGATGCCCAATATCGTTTCTGTAATAGATGCCTTCAAACTCGATCTCGGCCAGCGCGCGATACGCCTTTGCCAAAGCATCTTTCAGCGTGTCGCCTGCCGCGGTTACGCCCAGCACACGCCCACCGGCGGTCACAATCTGGCCGCCCACCTGCGCAGTGCCGGCATGGAAGACCACAACGCCCGGAACCTGCGCCGCGGCGCTCAGTCCGGCGATGGCCAGGCCCGTTTTGTAGCTGCCCGGATAGCCCGCCGAGCTGGCCACCACGCACGCTGATGCGCCCGGCGTCCAGCGCATCTCGGTTTCTGCCAGCCGTCCGTCAACACATGCATCCAGCGCGTCAATCAGATCGCTCTCAAGCCGCACCAGCAGCGCCTGCGTCTCAGGATCGCCAAAGCGCGCGTTGTACTCCAGCACCTGGGGTCCGCGCGCCGTCATCATCAGCCCGCAATACAGCACACCGGCAAAGGGCGTTCCTTCTTCCGCCATTCCGCGAACGGTTGGCTCGGCAATGTGTCGCAGAATCCACTCCGTCATGGCCGGTTCCAGCAGGTCGTCGGTGGAGTAAACGCCCATGCCGCCGGTGTTCGGCCCCGTATCGCCCTCGCCAATGCGCTTGTGGTCCTGTGCGGGCGCCATGGCAGCCACATGCTTGCCGTCGCTCAGGCAGAGAAAGCTCACCTCGTCGCCTTCGAGAAACTCCTCGATGACAACCTGCTCCGCCGACTCGCCCAGCAGCGCGCCCGAGAACAACCCCTGCGCAGCCTCAACCGCCATGTGCCGCGTGTCGCAGATAAGCACGCCTTTGCCGGCGGCCAGCCCGTCCGCCTTTACAACGATGGGCGCGTGAAAATGCTCTACGGCCTTCTCCACCTCGGCTGCCGTGGCGCACACGGCAAAGTTGCCGGTGGGAATGGCGTGACGCCGCATGAACTGCTTGGCGAAGCCTTTGCTGCTCTCCAGCATGGCTGCCGCGCGCGTGGGACCAAAGGCGCGCAGGCCGCGCTCCTGGAGCGCATCCACAAGGCCAAGCGAGAGCGGCAGTTCCGGGCCAACGATCGTCAGGCCAGGCTGCTCGGCCTCTACCAGGCGCACTATCGCGGCCACATCTTTCATGCTGACCGGAACGCAGCGCGCAATCTGCGCCATGCCGCCATTGCCGGGCGCGCACACCACTTCTGTTACTCGATTGCTTCGCTTTGCCGCCCATGCCAGCGCATGTTCCCGGCCCCCGGAACCAAGGATTAAAACCTTCATCGAAAAATACCTTCCCAAATGAGCGCCGACGACGCCCAAAAAACACAACGGAATCAGAGTGTATCAAGCCGGCCAGCAGACGCGGTCAATTGCCCTCATCTTCTACAACAAAACTGCGGTTTCCCGCGAAAAGGCGCGCTCGCTCCGGTTCCGTTCTAATGGTCGACAATGCGGGTGGGGGAAGTCAAACCGGGTGGGGAAGGAGAGGGTCTTCGACGTATAATCCTGCCATGCTGAAGCGTCTGTATATCGATAACTTCCGGTGTTTTGTCAACTTCGAGTACAAGCCGGAGCGGAAGCAACTTCTGCTGGGTGCCAACGGCAGCGGCAAGTCGTCGCTACTGGACGCGATCTTGTTCGTCAAATGGTTCATCGAGGGTGGCGAGAACCGCTTCACGCAATCCTCGCGCACCCGTTGGCAAGACCGTCCGCTTCAGGTATTTGAGATCGAGGCATTGCTTGATGGCAGAACCTATGAATACCGGCTTGAGATTCGTTATGCGCCTGAATCTAAGTTACCGACGATTGGCGTGGAAACTCTAACGGTTTCGGGCACCCCCGTTTTCGAATTGGTTGATGGCGAGATTCGCTTCTTTCCAAACGAAGGGACTCAAGCGACCGCCTTGCGATGGGAAACCAATGAATCTGCGTTGCATCTGGCGCAGTTCAGCAATCTTCACGTGAGCCGCTTTGTCGCTTGGATTAAAGAGTTGCATTGTTTTCAGATTGATCCATATCCAGGTGAAATGGATGAGTTGGCAGACGGGCAAGATGAGCTTCCAGAGTACGATCTCTCAAATCTTGCCCCATGGTATCGCCATCTGTTGCAGGAAGAACCGGAGAACAACGCACGATTCCTTGCCGCGCTGAAGGAGACTTTGACCGGTTTTCAATCTCTACGGCTGTCGGCCGTAGATGATGGAGTGAGAAAGCTGCGTGCTCATTTTTCGTCTCAACAAAAGGAAGGGACTACATATTCAATATCCGAGCTTTCCGAGGGGCAGCGGATGTTGATTGGTCTTTACATGATCCTTCATTTCGTGATTGCGAAAGGGCAAACCGTGAT
>CAYZVG010000209.1:0-5833 GCA_964481595.1 uncultured Occallatibacter sp.
CGTCATCATCACCTGCTGCAGCTTCGCCTTCGGGCCAAGGGAAACGAGCCAGAGCTTGCTGCCTGGATTCTTCCCGGCAAGCGCTGCGGCTTCATAGAGTGCGCTCGCGGCCCATGGATCGAGTACCGCAGGCAATACCATCTCGTTCTTTAGCCCGGGACCGTTTGGACCCATCGTTGGCTCCAGTGTCTGCAGCGGATCGGGCACAATCCCGGCGCAGACGACGATGTGTAAATTGATCGACATAATTGCATTCCCCAAAAGTGTTGTGGGCGAAAAGCCGGTAGCCCGGAGCTTGCAGCCGGTAGCCTCGCGTGATTGGCTATTGAGTGGACCTACTAAGTCTTTGAATAAAAGAGAGAAGCATCTTCGAGATTTCGTTGCTCAGAGATTCTGCCTTGTCCAAGGCGCGATCGCTTCCAAATCCAAGTGTTCTTGCCACATGGATCTGTGTCAGCAGCTCGCAGGTGGAACCTCGTGCGACATCAAGGAACTGGCGGAACTCCCCTTCATTGATCCTTCCCCTGCCCTCCGCAACGTTGCTTGCAACCGACACGCTTGCGCGCCGCATCTGCGAACTCAGGCCGTAAAGCTCATCCTTTGGAAATGTTGCAGTTAGTTTGTAGATGCATACGGTCAGTTCGATAGCTCTCTGCCAAACAGCTAGTTCCTTGAAATCCTGTGCCATTTATCTCCTGTTCCGTTGCACCGCAATGTGATCTCGGACTTCAGCTTTAATGGTTGAGGTCGGTTTTTAGTAATCCAAAGCGAAAGTTGCCGCTGCAAGCTACTTGCTACAAGCTCCCGGCCGCTTCTCTCAGTTCTCCACGGAATGCAATCCGCCGGCGCCGGCATTGAACACAATATTCGAGTGCTCGCCATCGGGCGAATGCGCGCAGTTCCATAAGCAAGCGCCGCAATGCACGCACTTCTCGCGCTCAAACGCTGGCGCACCATCCTCGCCGAGCGTGAGTGCCTGGCCGGAGCACATTGCGATGCATGTCTTCTCGCGGCAGGAAACGCAGCGCCGCTTATCCAGAAATACGACGTGGTCGGCGAATCCGGGCATGGCCTGAACTTTGCCGCCAAGCAGCAGCGCATCTTGATGCGTTAACAGCAGCCGGCCGTCGAAGGGAATCTCAGGCCAGCCGCGAGAAGTCATCAAAGCATCGTGCAGCGGCCGGCCGTCGGCCAGCGCAAGTTTGGCGGCCTCCGTCAGCGCGAGGTCCGCTGCCGAATAGGGCACGATCGACCTGATTTGTTTAGGCGCCGGAGGAATGTGCGCCTGCAGTGCAAGACGGCCATGAGTTAAACCCGCGAGCGCCATGCCGAAGAGGCCGCGTACGAAGCCACCATGAAAACCGTTCCGCGCGTTCACAGCCTCAAGTGCTCCCCGTTCGATCCGGCTCGCGCGGCGTCGGAGTTCATAGGTTTTCGCAAGGTTCTGTTGCGTGAATGGAAGCCTGGTGCGCAATAGCTCAAGCACGCCTTCGCCCAGTTGTACGCCGGTGGTCCAGGCTTCGTCGACCCCGGAGCCGGTGAGCATATTCGTTGAGCCTGAGCCCTCGCCGATGCGTGCGAAACCATCGCCTGTGAGATAGGGCTCGCCATGCTTGCCCGATTCCTCAAGCGATTTGGCGCCCCACGAGCGCAGCGTGCCGTCCTTGAGGTGCTTCCAAAGCGCCGGATGCTGGATGTAATGCTGGAGATAGCGATAGGCCGTTCGCGTCGGATCGCCCATCCACGAAGGAACGAAGATGCCGACCGAAACCAACCGATCAGGATGCACATAGAGAAAGCCGAAGATCTCCGGCTCGGGAAATCCGAAGGTATGCCACACGGTGCCCGGTTCAAGCGTGGAGTCCTCAGGCAGCTCGATCACCATCTTCATGCCGAGCGCCCACTCGCGCCGCGTATGGCCCGCCGGGGTTCCAAATCTCTCATCCAGTGCCTGACCGACCTGGCCCACGGGGCCATCGCCCACCACGGTGAGCCGCGCACGCACATTTATGCCGGGCATGTAGCCTTCGGCTGGAGCCCCGTGCCTGTCAACTCCCTGGTCGGCAAGGCGGAGCCCGATGACGCCCTTTGCGCGGTACTTGTGGTCGCAGGCAAAAATGGGGCGAGCAACAGGTGTTCCCGGCCAGATCTGCACCAGGCCGCCCGCCATGAGCTGCGAGGCAACCCACTGGTTAAACTGGCCGATGGAGAGAATCAGGCCGCCGTTCTTATGAAGAAAGCCTGGTGTCCAGGGCAACTCGAATGCGTCGTCTTTGATCCACCGCTTCTTGCCAAGCCGAAACAGCATATCTCCAAAACGCAAAAGCGCTGAGCGCCGGCTGGCGCCCACGGGATCGAGGAGATAGAAAACACGCTCGTCGCGAACCGGCGTCGCCATGGGAACCGCGGAGAAATCGAACGCAGGAAAACTGGAGCGGATGCCTTCGGCGCTCGTGACCACTCCGCTTACACCGGCAGCGAGATCGTCAGCGCGCTCGTAGCAGAGAACCTGCAAAGGCATGCCCGGCGCAGAACAGCTTTCGAAGGCCGTATCGGCGGGATCCTCGTTCCACGCCTGCGTGAGAGTCGTGAGGAATCCGCCCATCGCCGGGCCGAAGCCGGCGCAGGCGATGTCGACTTCCATAGTCTGGCAGTCAAGCTCGGGCCCTTGGAGCGGCGTGCTCATGCAGGCCCTGCCGCAGGATAGTCGAGCGCTTCAGGAATCATGACCTTGCTCACGGTTTCGGCTGCGCGATCCTTCGCGAGTCGAGAGCCCGTGAGGCATGTGGTCAACTTGCTTTGCAGCCGCAGGAACTCGCCTGATCCGGTGCAACCTGCGCACGGCCCGGCTTTCTGGGGATGGCTGCCGTCGGCTGCGAGCACGTCTACCGCCATCGCCGTGATGCCGGGCATGGTCTCTTCCAGCTCCTCAAGCTCGCTTGCGAGGAAGCAGCTGCGGTGCTCCTGCTCCTCCCACTGCGGATGCCTGTTGTAGCCGAAGACAAGCTCGGCGCAGATGCGTGATACTTCTCCGGCAGCCTGCGCCGCCTGCGTGTGACACAGATCGCTGAGGAACTGGACAGTTCCAGCGAGGCCCTCGCCTGCCACTGCATCGCCGGCGCCTTGCGCTTCGAGCTCGAGCACGTCGAGAATCTGGCAGCGCGATGCCATGAGCCAACTCAGTGCATCGGCGAGTGGGAAGGTTACACCCTGGCGTTGTCCGTGGTAGAGCTTGTTGCCTGCGGGGTCAATCGATCGCTGCAGGAAGTTCAGCGTCCAGCCCCAAAGGCTCATCGCTGAGGCCAGCGTACAGGCGCCGGTGCCCGGATGATCGCTCGCGATGTGGCGCATTTCGCGCGTCCACATGCGGAATTGCGTCAGAAAAACTTCAGAGGTCATGGTGACGGTGAGTTGGCGGCGTTGCACGGCCTCGGGGCCTTCGTAGGTAGCCTCAAGCTGAGCGTCCATCCACTTGTTGGCCAGGAAGCCGGGGCAGTCTTCGGTAATCCCATAGCCGCCCATCAGGCTCACAGCCTCGCGCATGATGTTCGCACCGTGGCCTGTGTTCCATAGCTTTGTCGCGGGGCACAGCACGTTGGCTTCGGCGTCTGCAAGCACGTAGTGAACCAGTGGGTCGGCAAGCAGCTCGTTGCGGCGCGCAGAAACCTCAGGGCCGGGCTTTTGTTGTGGCTCATTCAGTTGCAGAAGCTCGATGGCGCGCTGCTCGCTTTCTTTCAGTGCCTTCATTTCCGCACGGCCACCCCGGATGCCTCGCTCTTTCAGAATTGCGGTCTTTTGCTTTTCGATGGGATCGAGCGCATCAAAGAGGCGTGCCGCGGCAAACCCAAGCGACGCGGCGGCCTCGCCTGCGGCCCACACATCCACCAGGCGGTGCAACGCGTCTTCGCGCTGCTGAATGCCTTGTTCGTAGCGGACAGAGCCGGGCTTTGCGCCTTCTGCACCGCGGAAGCGTTGGCGCTGGTAGCGAATGACGGGCTCGACGGCTGACAGCATCTTCGCTGCGGTCATAAGGCCCACCGGCACGCGCGTGCGACGGAAAACGGCGTCAATAATTTCGCTATGGTTGAAGTTCGGTACGATGACGCCATCCTTCACCGTGTATCCGCCAACAATGCGGCTGGCAGGAACCTTGAGGTTGAAAACGGGATCGCCGGTGGACGAAAGTTGATGAACAAGCTTCTTTGTCGCCGTTCCGCGGTCGAAAGTACCCTCGTCTCCGTCTTCGAGAATCACAACGCAGCTGCCCTGGATGCGAGCGTCGTCGGAGTTCACGGCAGCCGTAACAAAGTTCGCGGAGGCGATGCCCGTGATGAAACGTCCGCGCTTGTCGATTTGCAGAACTGGCTCTTTACCCTTTTTCCACTCGGCAATGCGGATCTTTCCGCTCAACATGCCGGTATCCACGCCGATGTAAGGGATGGGCTCAGTGAGCGCGAATGCGCCGCGCCACGGCTTGCGATCTTCCCCGGGTTGCGGAGGAGCAGCCAGCGTCTTGTAACGGGTCACCTGTTCCTGCGTGCCGCGCTCATGGATCGGCGAGAGCGCCAGGAATCCCGCGAGGCTCGCAGTGGCCGCGCCGCCGTCAACCCAGGCGAGCTCAAAGGCCGCCAGGCCGAGCGCAAGATTCTTCGGGCCGATGATAAAGCCGCCCTCTTCCGGTTCCATAAAAGCGGCGGTGATGCCGGCGCGATCGAAGGCGTTGAGCATCTCGTCCTTGGCCGGAGTCCACTCGTGCGTATTGCGCTCGCCCGCAGCGACAAGACGGGCAACAGTTCCTCGCGCGACGCCGCGTGCTGATTGAACGAGCATTTGTAAGTCGAAGCGGTCAGCAAACCGCCATTGAATCTGGCGAACGGCATCTCCGGGAAGAGTCAGCATGGATTTGATTTCGGGTAGCGCGACTGAGCTCATCGGTTGGCTCCTAAAGCAGCGCCCCTATTGTCCTTGAACGGATACATCGCGGCATGTGACCCGCATCACCTCGACAAGACAAGGCCTTCAGTCCGCAGGAAATTCGCACGCGCGATCGAGAGGAAGAGTTTCAAAAAAAAGATTAATGGCGTAACTGTCGTGCCCAAAAGCGATCTTTTCAGTACAGATGGCGATTGCGGACAGCTGATAGCCAAAAGCCGAAGGCTGAATTTGTGATCTGTATCGTTGGGCTTGTGATACCTGTCACTGCGAGTTTCTGCTCAAAAGCATCACCTCATAAGTGCGAACCCCGCGACATCGAGATTTGGACAGAACGGTGGATTGCGCATCGAGGCAAGCCCGGCGACGAAGGACACGTAGTTCTTTTTTTGCCCAGGGAAGGAAGACGGCAGGATGACGAGCGCCGCAAGGGAAAAAGTCAGCAACATTCTTCGTGGCGGAGCCTTAGCTGCCGGATTTGCACTTTTTGCGCTGATGCCGGTTGCTCTTAGCGCGCAGGATTGCCTGACCTGCCACGGCGACGCGAGCATGACCGACAGCGCGGGCCACAGCATCGCAGTCGACGGCCAAAAGTTCAGCTCGAGTATTCACGGCAGCTTGCAATGCGCCAACTGCCACGCGGACATCAAGGGCTATCCGCATCCCGACAAAGTTGCGCCGGTGGATTGCAAGACCTGCCACGCCGACCAGGCTGCGCAGCTCAAGGGCAGTGTCCACGCCGACAGCAAAGATCATCCCTGTACAAGCTGCCATGGCGACGCGCACAGCATCTATCCCAAGACCGACGCCCGCTCGGCGGTATATCCGCTCAACGTGCCCAAGACTTGCGGGAACTGCCACAGCAAAGACGGCATGGCGGGCAAGCACGGCCTCGCGAGTG
>CAYZVG010000210.1:0-5811 GCA_964481595.1 uncultured Occallatibacter sp.
GGCGCAGCGACAGTGTGCTGCCCATGGCGCGCGCCGCAATTGCCTGTGGCGCGAACGGCGTTGCCGTTGAAGTGCGCAGTCTGCCAGAGAAAACACCGGCCGGCGGGCCAGGCTCGATTGACCCCGAGCAATTTGCGCAGATGATGCATGAGCTGGGGCAGATTGCTCCGGTTGTCGGGAAAGCTTTGCCGCGCGAAACCCACGGAGGCGCAGCGGCCGAGTGACCCTTCGTCAGGCATTTATGATGGACGCTAGTGGTGTCCGCCGCAAACCCTGTTGGTTATGTTTTGTAACAGGACACGACTTCAGTCGTGCCGAAAACGACGAGAGATTGAGGTATGGGGCTTTAAGCCCCTGCTCATTTTGTTCCTGCCGCAAGCCGGATAACGTTCTGGATTTCTGGCGGACTACACTAGCATATAGCGGCTCGGCACACGGGTATAAGTCGATACACCCTAGGCCAAGTGCATTGGAAAGCAGCTTGAACATTTTGAACGCGAAGCACCGTATGAAGACCCGCGCGATCGCACTCAGCCTGCTGGCGCTCGCGGTGGCAGGCTGCCACAAGCAGGACTTCCCGCAGTATCCCGCAAACTATCGTGAATACGCCTACGTGACCAACGGCGGCAGCGGTACGGTTACGGTGCTGGACGTGGTGAATGTGCGCCTTGACCGCGAGTTGCCAGTGGGCCAGAATCCCGTGGCAGTGGCCGCCAGCCTCACGCGCAACGAAGTGTATGTGGTGAACGCGGGCGCGCCGGACGGCAAGGGATCCATCTCGGTAATCGACGCGGAACACAATTCGGTTGCGGACACCATCACCGTAGCAAAGCATCCGGTTTCAATTGACATCGATGCGGCGGGCAAGTTGGCCTATGTGGCCAACTCCGGGTCGAACTCGGTTTCTGTCGTCGACCTGGCAGGCCGCCGCGAGCTCTCGCAGTTCGGCGTGGGCGAGGAGCCGGTTGCGGCGCGGCTCACTCCAGACGGCAAGACCCTGTTGGTCGCCAACCGGCACGGAAACTCCGTAAGCCTGTTCGATGTGGGCTCAGACAAGGCTCGCGCGGTCTTCAGCGGCTGCCCAGGCGCGGGCGATCCGGTGATTCTGCCCGATTCGAGCAAGGCCTTTGTTCCCTGCACTGCCGGGCACCAGTTGATGGCCATTGCGCTGGCGCGGCCCAGCCAGCCCGCAGCCCCCAATGGCGGCACGGCCACGCCCGCCGAGCCTGACCGGCTTGAGGCCATGCTGGATGTGGGGCGCGGTCCTGCCCAACTTGCGCTCAAGCCGGATGGCGGCGAAGTGTTTGTGGTGAACGCGCAGAGCGATTCTGTAAGCGAAGTGATTACCGGTACCGATGATGTGCAGGGCGCTTATATGATTGGCGACGACCCGGTGGTTGGTCTGGTCTCCGGCGACAACTCCCTGCTTTACGTGGGCAACAACCGCTCGCAGAACGTAATTGCGTACGCCATCAACGACGGCCGGCGTGTTCCCGGCGCGGCTCACGTCGGCGACGGTCCATCGGCCATGGTGTTCTCCGCCGCTGGCCATCTGCTGTTTGTGGTGGATACGCGCTCGGACGATGTAGCCGTGGTGCGCACGGCTTCGTTCTCGCTGTTTATGCTGCTGCCCGCCGGCCACGCACCCAATGCGATTGCCGATAAAGCCTTCAATGTGCAGTGAGGAGAGACAGCTGCTAGCTTTGAGCTTCTAGCTGCTAGCTGCTCCCTGCTCACTGCTAGCTTTCGGCCCTCAGCTCTCAGCTTTCATTTTCCCGCCCCTGCAGTCCACATCAAAATAACCGGTGTCATCCTGAGCGAACGGGGCCCCGAACGATTTTCAGTTCGGGGGTGGTGAGCGAAGAATCTGCGGTTGCTCTTCAACGGACTTCGGACACCACACTAGCTTTCAGCACTTCCTCAGCCGTGGTGATTCGTCTTGCCCGACCAGCGGGCCACGCTAAACTGCGCTCCGGCAAACAGGATGAGGCCAGACGCATAAGACCAGAAGAGCAAGCCGACCGAAACGGAGAAGGCACCGTACAGATCTGCCAGGTGGAGATGGGGAAGAAACGCCGCGAAGATGTATTTGGCGATGAGCCAGATAATTCCGGTGACTACCGCGGTGCGGAAGACTGGACGCCAGGGCACCTTGCGGTTGGGCAGTATCCAATAAATCGAGAAGAAAAACAGAATCGACGCGACGCCTGTCGTAAGAATCAGCAGCAGAGACTCAATGCCGTGGAAGACGAAGTTGTCAGTGTGCTGCAAAAACAGCAGCGCCAGCGTATCGCGCGCGACAGCGTTGATGATAATGCTGCCTATGCCCAGCACCACCATCAGCAGCGCCAGTCCCAGCGCGATGGCCTGGTTGAAGAGATAATTGCGGCTCTTGGTCACGCCCCATGCCTGGTTGAGCGCAACCTCCAGCGGCAGAAAAATGCCCGTGCATGCAACCAGAATCATGACGATGGAGAAGGCTTGCGCACCGGTATGCCGTGCGACATTGTCGAGAGTGACAATGATGAAAGTCTGGTTGGATGGAAAGTAGTACTTCACCATGTCGCCGATCACGCTCACCATCATGGTGGAGCGGAAGACCGAAGTGGCCAGCGCATAGAGCAGCACAACGAACGGAATGAACGAGAGAATGGCATTGGCGGCCACGCTGAAGGCGAAGGTATGCACCTCGCTGTCAAGCAGGTACTGGAGCAGGGCCGTGCCGTTGCGGCGCAGCAGATACCACTTGGTCTCGGTAACCGGAACTACCGGTTCTGGCGTGGTCACCAGATCGGCTACCAGTTCGGATACAGCCGCTTCCGGTGCGTCGGACGGAGCGGAATTGGCAACTTCACTCAAGGCGGCTCCTGTTGCTGGATCGCGAGGCATGGCTACAAGGGCCGATACGGCAATCCTTTAGGTGTTCGCTATAAGCATAGCCCGCCGCGCCCGTGCACCGCTGTGACGGTGCAGCACGAAAGTGTACTTGCCTGGACTGCCCTATCGTTCTTTCGGCTCGTCGCTTGCATTGTTGCTTGCCGCGCCGCCGAGTCTTGCCATCGCCCATTGTGCCGCGGCGCGCAGCCCCTCATCGGCGGCCGTAGCCCACGCGGCGAGAACCGGCGCAAAGCCGCGCCGTCTGCTGTTGCCTATAGCGATGGTTATGTTGCGCCGCAAGCCCATGAATCCCGTACGGCGCACCGGTGAGCCATTAAACTGCCGCTCGAACTCGGCCTCATCGAGCGCGGCCAGCCAATCGAGCGCTGGATTCACCAGTTCCTCGCGCGGCGCAAGCTCGGCATCGGCGGCAAACGGCGCTTTGCGGTTCCACGGGCACACATCCTGGCAGATATCGCAACCAAAGACCTGACGGCCCATTAGCGGCATCAGTTCCTCGGCAATCGCGCCCTTGTGCTCGATGGTCAAGTAGGCAATGCAGCGCGTGGCGTCCATCTGGTAAGGCGTAAGCGCCGCGGTTGGGCAGGCCTCAATGCAACGGCGGCAGCTTCCGCACCGGTCGGGCAATGGCGCGGGCGCTGCCACCTCCTCGACAGGTAATGCGGTCAGCAGGCACGCCAAAAATCCATACGACCCAAGTTTGGGATGGATGAGGCAGGTGTTCTTGCCCGTCCAACCCAGCCCGGCGGCAACGGCCAGCGAGCGCTCCGCCAGCGGACCGGTATCGACAAAGCTGCGCGCCTCGAATGCGCCGAGTTCCCCGTGCATTCGCGCTTCAAGCCCGGCGAGCCGCTTCTTGAGCACCTTGTGATAATCGCTCGGCACACAGCGGCCGGCAGAGTCTGTGCGGCCGCTCCACGCATAGCGCGCAATCCAGCCTGTTGACGGCGCTGCAGGATCGATCGACCGTGGCAGCGCGCTGTGGTAGTTCGCGTAGCAGACCACGACCGATCGGGCCCAGGGAAAGGGCGCGGCCACGTGGGCGCGCAGCAATTCGCCTTGTTCGCCGCGCCGCTCAAGGTAGCGCATGGCGCCCGCATTGCCCGCCGCAATCCACTGCTCATAGCGCTCGGCGTTCCGCGCTTCGTCAAAATACGGCAGAGCGACCACACCGGCCTCGGCAAAGCCTGCCTCGGTTGCCCACACGCGAACTTGTGCCGGATTCAGGCTCGGGTTGTGCGCGTCGGCATTCTGTTGGTCGGTCATGGAACCTGCATCGCCTTCACTACGTATTCATCAGTAGTGTTCACCAGTGGACGGCGAAATCGAAAATCGAACACACCGTACTGGCGCAAAGAAATCGAGAACCCGCGTTTCCTTTGCGTTTTCAGCATATTCCCCTTGTAATCCATTGGCCGTCCACGTGCACATTCCCAGGCAAGCACAACGCCTTGGCTTTCCCTTGAAAAAGGGACCGGCGTTTGCAAAGGAGGATAAATGAACAGCACTCTCATGATCGAAGACAACACATCCGCGTTGAAAGCCGTCGGGATAACCGAGCTTGTGCGCGGCAACGAACGCCGCCTGCTGGATGAGCTAACGCCCGTAGTGCGCCGCGAAGATGTGGCTCTGGACCTTGGCCGTGTGGAAAAAATCGATGCGGCCGGCATCGCGGCGCTGATTGCGCTCTATCGCACCGCCCTTGAGTCGGGACATGGCTTTCAAGTTGCGAATGCCGCTCCGCGGGTGCGCGAGATGCTCGCCATGGTGGGGCTGGAGGTAATATTGCTGTCTCAAAGCAAGGGACTTGGCTCAAATCCAGCTCGTGGATTGACGAAAAGCGCCGCCTGATTTTGCGCCCCGTGAGCTGAGGAAATTCCGCGCCTCCGCGTCTCAAATTGCGAAAGATGCGTTCAGGGTCGTTATGCGTTTCAATCGTTTAGCGATCCGATGTGACGAAATGCACAGGCAATCGTATACTTGGGGCGCTATTTGTTCTAATGGAATCTGAATCCCGTAAGGCCCCGTCGTCCGCTCGTACACAGCCCTTTGAACTTCTTGTCAGGATGCTGCACTTGCGATTTGAAATCTTTCATTGACGGGCTGCTTAAGCGGAATTCTGAATAACACGGAGGCTTTACCTCATGACTCAGGGCGTTCTTGAACAAGCGCCTGCCGAAAAGGCAGGCTCGACGTCAACCCAAACACAATATGTTTACTTCTTTGGCGACGGCCGGGCCGACGGCAATGGAAAAATGAAGGATGTACTGGGCGGCAAAGGCGCAGGCCTGGCCGAGATGACCAATGCCGGCCTTCCCGTGCCTCCTGGATTCACCATCCAGACCGAGGCCTGCCGCGAGTACATGCGCGGCGCAGTAAGCCCGCAGATCGACAAGGAGATGAAAGCGGCTCTTGCCAAGCTGGAAGCGCTGCAAGGCCAGAAGCTCGGCGCGGGTGACAATCCGCTGCTGGTGAGCGTGCGCTCGGGCGCAAAGTTCTCAATGCCCGGCATGATGGACACGATTTTGAATCTCGGCCTGAACGACAAGGCCGTGGAATCGCTGGCCAAGCGCTCCGGCAATCCCCGCTTTGCCTATGACAGCTATCGCCGCCTCATCCAGATGTTCGGCGACGTGGTTCTCGACGTGCCGAAGAAGAAGTTCGAGCACATCTTTGACGGTGTGAAGGCGCAAAAGAAAGTTAAGTTCGACTACGAACTGCAGCCCGACGCTCTCAAGAAGATCATCGAAGAGTACAAGAAGCTCATCAAGAAAGAAACCGGCAAGGACTTTCCGCAGGGTCCGCTGGAGCAGCTTGTGGCGGCGCGCGACGCCGTGTTCAGGAGCTGGCAGAACGAACGCGCCAAGACCTATCGCCGCATCAACAACATCGACGACTGGCTGGGCACAGCGG
>CAYZVG010000211.1:0-5757 GCA_964481595.1 uncultured Occallatibacter sp.
GAGCCTGCGTCGCCCTGCAGCAGACGCCGCAGGGGACTGGAGGCGCGCATGTCTTCGACGAGTTGGCCGAGCGCGCGTTTTTGCGCACCAGTGGGATGAAAGGGAAGCACCTCGCGAATGGCTTCACGGACCTTATCGTTGGTGGCGAAGGCGATGCCTGTGCGCTCTCTCATGCGGCGGCGCTTGAGTTCAAGGCCAAGTTCGAGGAAGAAAAGCTCCTCGAAGATAAGACGCCGGTGCGCGGGGGTTGAGTAGCTTTGCAACTGGGTGAACGAGACGCCCTCCGGCGGGAAATGAACGTTGCGCAGAGCGGTTTCGAGATCGGGCAGATCGAGACGATCAAGCAAGATGCGCGGCAGGCATTCGGGCACATGGCCGCGCACCGATTCGAGCAGATTAAAGATGGTTTTGCGCTGCCAGCGCGAGGCCAGCCGGCTCCCGCCCAGCGACTCGTAGACAGGAGTGATGCGGCCGACTTCAAGCAGGCGGGTTTCGGCGTCGTCGCTCGCGTCGGGCAGCAACTCGAACTGCGGCTGGATCATCTTCAGGTTGTTGGAAGAGCGCGAAGGCTCGACTTTGCCGTAGACGGCGATGGTTTGCCCGGCTTTGAACTTGCCGTCGAGATACGAGCCGTTGAACCACATGCACTTGAGGGCGCGCAGTCCCTGGCCCACGGTTAGCTCGAAGATGGGCATGCGGCGGGTACGCAGGAGGGCCGCGCCGCGGACCTCGCCGATGACGCTGACAGTCTCACCGGGCTGAATTTCGTCGAGAGGGCGAGGGTTTTGCCGGTCTTCATAGCGGAAAGGCAGGTGGTAGAGAAGGTCTTCGGCGGTCTGTATGCCTTTGGCGGCGAGCATCTCCGCTATGCGCGGACCGACGCCGCGCACATACATTACCGGAGTATCCAGGCCAGTCACATGAAGGATGGTAATTGGCTTAACGGCGGAGCGCCAAACAGGAGCGAGTGGATGGGCGAGATTGAGGCGATGAGGCCCGGCGCGCTTTGTTAGACTTCAAACTGATAATCAGGGAACAGGGAACAGGGAACAGGGATCAGGGAGAAGCGTTTGGGGCGCGTTCGCACAGCGGGATGGGCCGTTGCGGCAGGGTTGAAACGAGCAAAAGCAAAAACAGACGCAAGAGCAAGATCAAAAGCAACCGCAGGTCCTTCGACTCCCTACGCTGCGCTTCGGTCGCTCAGGATGACAGTCGAGGTTTTGTCGTGAAGTTTTCAAAATGACAGTTTCAGTTTTTTCATCGATTTTGGAAACAAGATTTCGGTTTACACAGAACAAATTGCCACTGAAACTCGTAGGAAGATCTTATGCCAATAGTTGAGCTCGCAGGCGTAACCAAGGCTTACGAGAATAAAGTCGCAGTGAACAACCTGAGCCTGGCAATCGATGCGGGGCAGATGTTCGGCCTGCTGGGTCCAAATGGAGCGGGAAAGACCAGCTCGATTCGGATGATGATGGGCATCACTATTCCCGACTCCGGCCAGGTGAAACTGTTCGACAAGCCGTTTGAGCGCGCCAGCCTTCATCGCGTGGGCTATCTGCCCGAGGAACGCGGGCTCTACAAGAAGATGAAGGTGATTGCGCAGCTTGTCTTCTTTGGCCAGTTGCATGGGCTTACGGCGGAGGAAGCGCGCAAACGCGCGAAGACATGGGCCGAGCGGATGGAGATTGCCGACGCGCTCGACAAGAAGACCGAAGAGCTGTCGAAGGGAATGCAGCAGAAGATCCAGTTCATCAGCTGCCTGCTGCACGAGCCGGGACTGATTGTGATGGACGAACCCTTCTCGGGCCTCGATCCGGTGAACGCGGTGCTGGTAGAAAAGACGCTGCTTGAACTGAAGGATCAAGGCAAGGCGATTTTGTTTTCGACGCACCGCATGGACCAGGTGGAGAAGCTGTGCGAGTCAATCTGCCTTATCAATAATGGTGAAGCGGTGCTGACCGGCAAGGTGCGCGAGATCAAGAGCCGGTATGAGCGCAACCACGTGATTGTGGAGTTCGAGGGCAGCGCGGCATTCTTGAACAGCGATGAAGTAGCGGAGGCGAAGAACTTTTCAGGCCATGCCGAGATCCGGCTCAAGCCGCATGGCGATGCGCAGAAGCTGTTGCACGAGGCTGCGGCGATGGCCACTGTTTACCGCTTCGAGGTGATGGAGCCTTCGCTCGAAGAGATCTTCATCCAGACCGTGGGAGGCAAGGCCAATGCATGACATGCTTCTGATTGCCAGGCGCGAGTATCTTGAACAGATTCGCGGACGCGCCTTCCGCATGTCGACTATTGGGTTGCCGCTGGTGTTCGCGGTGATTCTGGGGATTGCGTATGCGGCCAATCTTAACCTGGGATCGAACAAGCGGCTAGTGATCAATTCAAGCGACCCGGTGCTTGCGGAAGCGATTCGCGCGGAGATGACGGGCAGCAAGAGCGGATCGGCAAACGTGGACGTGATTGGCGAGACCGATCCAATGACCAAAGCCGCGCTTGTTCAAGAAGTGCAGACCAAGCAGATCGATGGCGTGCTGACGATTGAACCGCAGGCGGGAGGAATTCCAAGGGCGACGTATATATCGCAGGCAGCGGGCGATTTTATGACCGGCGCGCGTTTGAAGGGCGCGCTGGACAACGGCTTGGTAAGCGAGCGATTGAAGACCTCTGGGATGAGCGCCGCTGAAGCAAAGGCAGTGGTGAAGGGCATAAGTGTTACGACCTACCAGGTGAAAAAAGACGGCTCGGTGGTGAAGAGCAACGCCGAGGGTTCTTTCTGGAAGGGCTACGTGATGGCGCTTCTGCTGTCGATGACGACCATGATTTACGGATTGAACGTGGCCCGGTCGATCATCCAGGAGAAGACTTCGCGGATTTTTGAAGTGATGCTGGCTACTGTGAAGCCGAGCGACATGCTTGCAGGGAAACTGATTGGCGTGGGCGCGGTAGGGATGACGCAGATCCTCATCTGGCTGATTGCGGCGGCGGCGCTTCTGTTTTCGCCGATTGCGGCGGGCGTGCTGACCGGGCAGTTTTCGATTCACTTTACCTGGACCGAAGCGATTCTTTTTCCGGTATATTTTTTGCTGGGATACCTGCTCTACAGCTCGCTATTTGCCGGTTTGGCCGCGACGTGCGAGACCGAGCAGGAGCTGCAGATGTACATGCCGTTGGCCGCGCTGCCAACGTGGCTGAGCTTTGCGCTGATCGTGGTGATCGTCAACGACTCGAACTCAGTGTGGGCCATTGCGGCGTCGCTGTTTCCGCCAACCGCGCCCATTGTGATGTTTCTGCGCATGGCATCGGAGATGCCTCCGGTGTGGCAGTTCGCGGTTTCTCTGGTGTTGATGGCGGCAAGCATCTGGGCCATGCTGTGGTTCTCGTCGCGGCTTTACCGGGTGGGCATCCTGATGTACGGGAAGCGCGCCACGCTGCCGGAACTGGTGAAGTGGCTGCGCTACTCCTGAGCGCGGCTGGGCGGGCCTGCGTCCACTAAAATCATCTGAGTGACCTCAGACGCCAAGCAACGATTTACGCTGGGCCAGCGCATTGTGCTGGCTGTCGCTCCACGGCTGGTGTGGGCGCTGTTCACCGTTGTTGGATGGACATGGCGGTTCGAGACGATTGGCGAAGAGGGCGCGGAGCCGATTGAAGGCGGAGTAGGCGGCGACACGAACATCTTTTGTTTCTGGCACCAGTGCGTGCTGCCATGCACGGTGTATTTCCGGCGTTCGCACGCGACGATTCTCATTAGCCAGAGCTTTGACGGCGAGCTGATTACGCAGACGCTGCGATTGTTTGGGTTCAATGCAGTGCGTGGATCGAGCTCGCGCGGCGGGCGCGAGGGACTGATGGGACTGAAGCACGCGATGGAGCAGGGCAGCAAGGCGATCTTTACCGCGGACGGGCCACGCGGGCCCATCTATCGCACCAAGATGGGGCCGGTGAAGCTTGCGCAGATGACGGGCAGGCGCATTGGCGCGTTTCATCTGGAGCCGGAGCACGGGTGGACAATGCGGTCATGGGACAGGTTCATGGTGCCGCGGCCGTTTACGCGCATCGCGGTGAGCTGGGCAAGGTGGACGGATGTTCCGGCGGATCTGCCGGAGACGGAGTTCGAGAGCAAGCGCGAAGAGTTGAACGCGGCGATTGAGCGGGCGCGGCTGCGCGCGCTGGAGCATTTGAAGAAGCCCGCGGAGCAGGGGCGATGAGCGGATTGCTGGTCTCCGATTTCGATTTTGAACTGCCCGAGGAGTTGATTGCGCAAGAGCCGCCGGCTGAGCGCGGCACGAGTCGAATGCTGATCGTGGATCGCAACACGGGCGCGCATCAAGACGCGGGCTTCAACGATTTTGCCGCACGGCTGCGAGACGGCGACCTGCTGGTGCTGAACGACAGCCGCGTGATTCCTGCGCGGCTGTATGCGCGGCGTACACTGCAGCGCGAACGCGAGAAGCCGACGGGGCGCATCGAGGTGATGCTGACCGAGCCGGCAGGAGACAACGAATGGCGCGCGCTGGTGCGGCCGGGCAGGAAGATCGCAATCGGCGAGCGGCTGGTTTTCCCAGCAGACACTGGCGAAATTCTGCTTGAAGCAGAGGTGGTGGAGCGCGGGCAGTTTGGCGACAGGCTGCTGCGCTTTGCCGCGGTGGACGATTTTTTTGCCGCGCTGGAGCGCATTGGACACATACCGCTGCCGCCTTACATTCATCGCGGCGACGAGGCTGGGGACCGCGAACGCTACCAGACGGTTTACTCGCGCGAGCGGGGATCGGTGGCTGCACCCACGGCGGGCTTGCACTTTACTGCACAGACGCTGGAGGCGCTTGCAGCCAAGGGCGTGGAGGTTGCGCGCGTGACGCTGCATGTGGGGCTGGGCACGTTTGCGCCGCTGCGCGTTGATCGCGTGGACGAGGTGAAGCTGCACCGCGAGCGCTACACGCTGAGCGCCGAGACTGCCGATGCGGTGAACCGCGCGGTGCGCGAGGGGCGAAGGATTGTTGCCGTGGGAACTACGGTGGTGCGGACGCTGGAACACTGCGCACAGCAGGCCGGCGGCGAGGCGCTCAAGCCGCACTCCGGCACGACACAGATATTTATCTCGCCGGGCCATGAATTTCGGTTGGTGCGCGGGCTGCTGACGAACTTCCACTTGCCGCAGTCGAGCCTGCTGATGCTGGTAAGCGCGTTTGCGGGGCGCGAGCGCGTGCTGGCCGCTTATCGCCATGCGGTTGAGGAAAAGTACCGTTTCTTCAGCTATGGCGATTGCATGTTCATCGAATGACGCTCCTGATAGACTCTCAAGCGTGACCGAAGAAGCAAAACAGCCCGTCTTTCTGCTCGATACGATGTCGTTTATCTTTCGCGCATACCACGCGATGCAGCGCAGCCGTCCCATGTCAACGCGCGGAGGGCTGCCTACAGCGGCCATTTACGTTTTTGTGAACATGATCAAGAAGCTGCGGCAGGACTTTGCGCCGCAGTACTTTGCCGCCGTGTTCGACATGAGCGGCGAGGTTTTTCGCGATGAGCGCGCGCGCACCATGGGGCCGCTGCGCAAGTGGAATTCAAAGACCAAGAGCTTTGACGAGGTGAGCTACGAGGGGTACAAGGCCAATCGCGAGGCCATGCCCGAGGATCTGCGGCGGCAAATTCCTTATATACGGCGGTCGCTGGAGGCGCTGCGGATTCCGATTTTGGAAGCCGTGGGATTTGAAGCGGACGACGTGATCGGCACGCTGGCGCGGCAGGCGG
>CAYZVG010000212.1:0-5720 GCA_964481595.1 uncultured Occallatibacter sp.
CGAGCAGATTCAGTTCAACGAGTTTCTGCTGCGCATTCCCGAGATCAGCTATGTGGCTTCGGTGCGTCTGGAGCCGCTGGGGGCGCTCTCGGTGCTGCAGCTCGATCTGGGTCTCGCGCCGCCGGTCATTGACCTGCTTCTGGGCGGGGACGGCAAGGACGGACCGCTGCGCGAGCTGACCGATATTGAAGAATCGATCCTGGCCAGCGTGGTCGAGATTATCTGCCGTGAGTTGACCGTGGCCTGGCAGCCGGTCGGGCTGAGCTTCAACTTCGAACGCCGCCAGATGCAGACGCAGGTGGCGCGGGTAATCTCAGTGAACGAAAAGACCCTCTGCCTGAGCTTCGAGATTCGCATGCCGCACAGCTCCGGGCTGCTCAATCTGGCCTTTCCCGCCGTGGTGGCCAATACCATCCTGCGCCGGCTCACCTCCGACTGGAGCCGCCGCCGCCGTCACGCCGGCGACACCGAGGCGCGGATGGGCGCGCAGGCGCGGCGCATCCGCTTCGGCTGCTCGCTGCAGCTGCCTTCGGTGCGCCTGGCGGCCAGCGTCATCGAGAATCTTGAACCCGGCTCTGTCTTGCGGCTCGATCTGCCGGTCAATACCGCTCCGATTCTGCGCGTAGGCGGCAGGCCGCTGACCGAGGCCAGGGCCGTTCGTCAGGGGCCGCACCGCGCCGCCCGGATCGAGAGCGCAGTTGCCGGCGCGCACATTCCGGAGGCAGCCGAATGAAGACCTATCTCGATTGCTGGGCGCAAGTTGCCGCAGATCTGTTTCAACAGGCCCTGGCCGGTGAGCCCGAGCTCGCCGACTCTCTGCCCAAGCCGCTGGACGCGAACGCCTTCGGCTTTGCCGCAGTCATTTCCGGAGATGAGGAAGGGCGCTTCAGCGTGATGCTCGACGCCGGGCTGCTGGACGCGCCTCTGTTTGGCGAGGGCGCGGACCAGAAGGCGGGCTGGGCGGAGATCCTCAAGGAGACCTTCGACGCGGCCGCCGGAGAGCTGCTGGCCAAGACGGGTAAGAAGTGCAAGGTTGAAAAGATGGAGGCCTCTACGGGCGAGTCCAGCGTGAGCCGCGCATTTCAGCTCCGGTCCGGAGACCGTTCCTGGACGGTGCTGGTGAAAGATAGCGTGCGCGCGCCCAAGCCCGTTCAGCCCGAGGCAAAGGCCGCGCCCGAGAAACGCGCCACCCAGCCGCAGGCTCCCGCCGCTCCCCAGACGGATACGGTCGCGGCTCTCACGCCGGGGCTTGAGCTGCTGCTCGATGTCGAACTCGAGGCGTCGTTGCGTTTCGGGTGTCGTGAGATGCAGTTGGGCGACATCCTTGAGCTGGGGCCCGGAGACGTAGTACAGCTGGACCGCCATGTCTCCGATCCCGTGGATCTGATTGTGGGCGACAAGATTGTGGCGCGCGGCGAGGTGGTGCTGGTGAATGGCAACTTCGGCCTGCGCGTCTCCGAGGTGGCGGCTCCCAAGAGACGCCTGGAGAGCATCCGATGCCTGTTTTAAACAGTGCGCGCAAATCCGAACAGCAGGCGCGGCTGGATCTGGTTCCAGTGTTTGATGGCGATCTGCGGGCCGGCTCGGCCGGCGCCGAATACCGGGTGCAGGATGGGGCCCGGTTTGGGCTGTTTCAAACCTGCTCCTATGCCGGATGCAGCTCCGGCTGGCTCAAAATATGGAGAAGCCGCACCACGCCTGTTTTCGAGAGCGGCTGGTGCTGTTCGCCGGAGTGCACCGCGGCCCAGGTGGCTGCGGCGCTGCGCCGCGAACTGGAGACGATGGGTCACCCCGTCCAGGGGCACCGCCATCGTATCCCGCTCGGTCTGGCCATGCTCGAGCAGGGCTGGATTACCAAGGCGCAGTTGCGCGGCGCTCTGGCTGCGCAGCGGGCGGCCGGCGGGGGCAGACTTGGCCAGTGGCTGGTGCGGCGCGAGGGCGTCAGCGAGCAGCTGGTTACGCGCGCTCTGGGCTTGCAGTGGGGTTGTCCGGTGCTGCGGCTTGAGAGTCACGACGCCGAGGCATTCACGCCCTGCCTGCCGCGCCTGTTTGTCGACGCCTATGGCGTGTTGCCGCTCCGCATCGCCGCGGGAAAGATACTCTATCTCGGATTCCAGGACCGTCTCGACCCGGTGCTGGCGCTGGCCACCGAGAGAATGACGGGGTTGCGCGTCGAAAGCGGGCTGGTGCGTGAGTCTGAGTTTCTGCCCGCTCACCAGCGGATGCTGCAGGCCAGGTTTCCGCACGTGGAGTTGATCGAGGCGAGCTCGGAGCCGTCGCTGGTGCGCGCGCTTGCCCGCCGGCTGGAGCGCTTCAGGCCCGTCGAATCCCGTCTGGTGCGGGTGCATGACTGCCTCTGGCTGCGCATGTGGAGCCGTGTTCAGCGCGGTCCCTTGCCGGAGCCGGCCCACATCGAGGACCTGATCTGTTCTCTTCGTCCTGCCTGACGGCACGGGTAGAGCAAGCTGAAACCGGCGCTGGCGTGTCGATCGGGTCTGATGAAAAATCTCCGTCAAGAATCTGCATTTCGCGCCGATAAGGTAGCCAGTACAGGAGCTTCGGAATGAGCGAAATTCGAGCCTTGATCGTCGACGATTCTTCGGTCATGCGCAAGATTGTTGAACGTGCGCTGCGTCAGGCCGGTCTTGACCCGCTGGTGGTGCACGAGGCAGGCAGTGGAACCGAGGGTCTTGAGCTGCTCCGGACGTATCCGGTGGATCTGATCCTCTCCGACATCAACATGCCTTCGATGGACGGGCTGGAGTTTCTGCGCCAGATCGGCCTCCAGAACCTTGCTCCCGGCGTCCCGGTGGTGATGATCACCACCGAGTCGAGCGAGGAGCATGTGAAGCAGGCCATACAAGCCGGCGCGCGGGGTTACATCCGCAAGCCGTTTACTGCCGAACAGGTAAAGGAACGGGTTTTGCCGCTGGTTCAGGCGGCCTGACCCTGGAGTACTGACCGTGACTTTAAATGGCGTGCGGACAGCCGCGATCGCGCTCAAGCGCGCGGACGGCGGAAACGGAATGGAGCCTAAGATGGCGGTGTCATTGCGTGAATCCCTGCATCAGGTTGCCGATCCAGGCAACCTCGATACGAGCGTGGACGAGGTATTTCAACTCATGCTGGGCCTGGCGTGCGAGAGAGTGGAAAAAGCTCCACCTGCCGAGGCTGAGTCGGTGACTGCCGTGGTGGGCTTTGGCGGCATGTTGAGCGGAGCCTGCGTGTTCTCGACGGGCAGCCACTCGGCGATGGACATCGCCGCGCACATGACAGGCATGCAGTTTGAGGATGTGGACGATACGGTGAAGGACGGCATCGGCGAAATCTGCAATATGCTGGCCGGCGCCTGGAAGGGCAAGGTCCCCGAGCTTGCCGCCAACTGCGGGCTTTCGGTCCCCGCCGTCATCACCGGCCGCGATTACATGCTCCACGTGCAGGCGCCCGAGTTCCAATTGCACCATTTCTACCGTTTCGGAGAGTCGACCTTCGCCGTGACCATCGTCTGCGACGGACTGCAATAACCTTCAGGGTTCGTTGAAGAGTTCGCCGGAAACGATAGCGCAGTCAATGGATACCAGTAGCGTGTGTGCACGGGCGGGGGCGGAGTAATCTGCGTATCTGCCTCGCCGCCGCTCCCGCCTTTGAAAGCGAATCTGGGACGCAGCTCATCGCCTCCGGCCTGGAGGCACTCCAAAGGCCGTTCCCAGTCACGGTTGGGACGGCTTTTCGCGGCCCCGAGCGTTCGTTCTCTATTTCCTCTAATCCACACCCCCTCTTTCCCGGTCCCCCATCTGCATGTTCTCCATACCGACTGGAGTGCATGCCATGGACAGCGGATATTATGCGGCGATGACCGGTCTGGTGGCGCGGACACAGGCCCTCGATACAGCCGCCAGCAATCTTGCCAACGCGCAGACGGCCGGCTATCGTGCCGAGCGCGAGTTCTTTCGTTCCGCGCTGCTCGGTCCCGACGCTCTGGACTCGCAGCTGGGCAAGACCGTGAACAACTACGGCCTGCTCGGTGGCGACCGGCTCAGCATGGCGCAGGGCGCGCTGCAATCGACCGGCAATCCCCTCGACCTGGCAATTGAGGGTGACGGGTTCTTTCAGATTCAGACCGCCAACGGCCTTCGCTACACCCGCGACGGCAGCTTTCACCGCGCCCGTAGCGGGCAACTGGTGACTGCTGCCGGCGAGGCGGTGCTGTCGGCCGCGGGCAAAGCGATTACGATTCCGCCGGGCGAGGTCAGCGTCGGCGCAGAGGGAACCATCTCGGTGGACGGGGGCACAGTGGCCACGGTGGGAGTCCTCACCTTTCCCGCAGGCACCGAGCTTACTCCCGAGGGGGCGAACCGCTACATTGCGCCTGCCGGCGCGCAGACCTCGGCTTCGACCGCCGCCACGGTGCATCAGGGGGCGCTCGAGTCGGCCAACGAGGACGTTGTGCAGGGATCGCTCGACCTGATCGTGATGCAGCGCCAGGCGGAGATGATGCAGAGGGCGCTCACCGTCTTCCATACCGAGTTCAACAAAATTGCAAGCGAAGATATTCCACGGATCTGATCCGCGGCGAGGAGACAAATGATTCGAGCCTTGTATACAGCCGCCAGCGGCATGAGCGCGCAGCAGATGAACCTGGACACGATCGCCAACAACCTGGCCAACTCGTCGACTACGGGATTCCGGCAGCTTCGTCTGCAGTTTCAGGACATGGTTTACCAGAATCTGGTGACGCCGGGCGCGGCGCAGAGCCAGAACACGGTTTCTGCCGGGCTGCAGATTGGATTGGGCACCAGATCGGCGGCCACCGAGGTGATCAACACGCAGGGGGCGCTGAACGAGACCGACAATCCACTCGATCTGGCAATCGAGGGCTCGGGATTTTTCCAGGTGCAGCGGCCCGACGGCACCATCGGCTATACGCGCGCCGGCCAGTTTCACCTCAACAATCAGGGAACGGTTGTGACCACCGATGGCGATCCGCTGATTCCGACCATCACCATTCCGTCGAATGCGACCGCGGTCACCATTACCCAGTACGGCGTGGTGAATGCAACCTTGTCCGGCCAGCAGAACCCCTCGCAGCTTGGACAGATTCAATTGACCACCTTTCCCAACCCTGGCGGTCTGGCGAGCATGGGCGGCAACCTTCTCCAGGCAACTCTCAGCTCCGGCGATCCGGTGCTGGGCAATCCCGGCGGAACCGAAGGCCTTGGCACGCTGCAGCAGAACTATCTCGAAAACTCGAACGTCGATATCGTCACCGAGTTTGTGCAGATGGTGCTGGCCCAGAGAGCCTATGAATCGAATTCGAAAGTCATCAAAGCCGCCGACGATATGTATTCGCAGGTCAATAATATGACGCACTAGAGTGCAAGTGCCGGATAAAGAATGGGCATTGTGCGAATGAGCAACAGGAGGCAGCAATGACGGGGAAAAGGGCGCGGCGGATCGGGTTGAGTTTAGCGGCCGTTCTGGCGGTTGCTGCGCTGCTTGAGCCTGTCTTCGGTCAATCGCCGGCGCCCGCGGTAAATGCGCCCGCTCCCGGCGCGGTTGCGCGCGAGAATGTGGTCCGCGAGATCTCGGATCCCTCGACCGGCCGTCGGTGGCTGCTCAAGAGCGACCCTGACCATCCGGGCGGACCAGGGCGGCTGCTTCTTGTTGAGGGTCCGATCTCTCCGAGCGAAAACCGTTCGATTGCCGCCCGGGCGAATCCG
>CAYZVG010000213.1:0-5708 GCA_964481595.1 uncultured Occallatibacter sp.
CGGCATCCGTCCCGGCCAGGAGCCGCTGCTGCGCAAACGCGAAGACGTTGCCGGATGGAAGCTCACCGGTGGCCAGGACATTTCACTGCTCGACGTGGTGCGCAACGCGGGAGTCACCGTGCTGGCCGGCGTCTCCGCGCAGCCTGGCGCATTTACTGAGGAGATTGTTCGCGAGATGGCCCGCCACATCGAGCGGCCCGTCATCTTCCCGCTCTCCAATCCCACGTCAAAGTCTGAGGCCGTGCCCGCCGATCTACTGCGCTGGACCGATGGCCGCGCGCTGGTGGGAACCGGCAGCCCCTTTCCACCCGTTGAAGTCGACGGCAAGCCGGTCCGCATCTCGCAGATCAACAACTCCTACATCTTTCCCGGCCTCGCGTTGGGCATTCTCGTCTCGCGCGCCCGGCGCGTCACCGACAACATGATCATGGCCGCGGCCAAAACGCTTGCGTCGCTCTCGCCGGCGCGCGCAGACAAGAATGCGCCGCTGCTGCCGCCTATCGGCGACTCGCGGAAAGTGGGCCTGATTGTGGGCGAAGCCGTTGGGCTGCAGGCCGTGGCCGATGGCGTATCCCAGGCCGGCGCTGAAGACATGAGGGAGCGCATCGACGCCTACGTCTGGGAGCCCGTCTACCAGCCTTACGAATTGATCGATTGAGCAGATGCAAAATTGCTTTCGCGAAAAAGCGAGCGACAAGAACAAACACCGCAGGGGTCAAAACCCATCTCATTGAATGGCGCTTATGCGGCACGACTGAAGTCGTGCCCTGACGCTTCTTACACGCTCGTGTGAATGATGCACGTGGACTCAAATGATGGCTGCGTGGATCGATAGCTTGCACTCAAGCTGTCGATCTATGCCTCAACCACCGGCACCTGCTCAAGCAGCCGTTTCCACGTCTTCTGGTTCTTTCTGAAGGCGCGCTTCAGATCGTCCAGAATCCGCTCGAAATCCGCATTGGTGCGCAGATTGTTCCATGCCGGATTTTTCTCGAACCATGGAAAATTCTCGTTGCCCAGGTAGATCGCGCGTCGCAGCCAGTGCAGCGCTTCGCTCGAGTCGCCTTCCACGGCAAAGTACGTGGCCAGCCGGTACGCCATCTCGCCATCGGCCTCGGCCCCGGCCAGCGTATCGTCTTTCAGCAGCGCCGCGGCCCGTTCCCGCTGGCCCGCCTGCACATAGCACAGAGCCAGCGTGGGCACAGCAATACGCATTGACTCATCGTCGTGCACCACGCCTTCAAGAATCTCAATGGCCGCGTCAAGCTGCCCCATGCGCATCTGCTGGTATCCGGCCGAGGTGCGCAGCAGCGGATGACGCGGCTCCAGCGCCAGGCCCTTCTCAAGCTCGTCGCCCGCCAGCTCAATCTGATTGCGGTAGTGGTACACCCGCGCACGATGGTTATAGAGAATAGGCGCGCTGGCCGGGTTCAGCTTGAGCGCGCGGCCAAAGTAGGCAAGCGCTTCGTCGTACATGCCGTCGCCGCGCAGCGCAATGCCCGCCACCATCTGCACGTTCCAGTCGTTGCCCGCGGTCGCCAGCAGATCGGCAATGCCGTGGCGCGCCGACTCTTTTTCGCCGCGCGACAGCAGCATGTAAATGCGGTAGAGATTCGCTTCGGTTGAAGCCGGGTCGAGCTTCAGCGCCTGGTCGAACGCGCGCCGTGCGCGCATTACGTGAATCTGTCCGCCAAAGCCGTGACGCGCATATTGCAGTTCCGCAATGCCCAGCCCCGTCCACGCCGGAGCAAATCGCTCAACGGCCACCGTCACCCGCGTCAGCAGCGCGTGTGCGCGGTCAAGGTCGGCGCGCGAGCCGGTACGCACCATGAACGAGCTCAGCAGCGCTCGCCCCTGCAAGTACCCTTCGCTCAATGCGCCTGAAAGCGAGGCCTCACTCAGCGCCGCTCGCGGCGGATCGATTTGGTCGCCCGCCGAGAGCCCGTGCAGCGAGGCAAACACCTCGTTTGAAATCTCGGTCTGGACGGCAATCAAATCCAGTGACGCCACGCTGATCGCTCCGCCCGACCGCACGCTTTGTTCGGCCACATCCAGCAGTTGCCAGTTCAGGTCGAATCCGGTATCCGAACGCAGAAAGTTCCCCGCCAGCACAAATGAAACCAGCAGCTTCTGTCCCACGGCCAGCGGATCCATCGTGGCCAGCGGCAGCGGCATCAGCGTGCTGGTTGGCCGCACCACGAGGCCCGGAATCCGCGCCAGCCGCGCCGCAATCGCATCGGCCAGCGCAAAGCCGTAGAGCGGAGCCACCTCCGTCGCGCCCAGATTCGTAAACGGCAGCACGACCACTGAATTCTGCGGCGCGCGCTCCTGGGCCGACTCTCGGAATCGTTCCGCCAGCATTGAAAGAAAGCCGGTCGCGCGCTTTTCCGCTTCAGGGCCGCTGGTTGGCAGAATGGCGGCCGCGTCGCCGGGAATGATTCCAGTCTCGATCTGCAGCGCCTTCATGATCGTCTTCAGAGCCTCGCGCACCTCGGCGGCAGAGGAGTAGCGCGCGCTTGGATTCTTCTCAAGGCACGCCGCAATCACGCTCTTCAACTCCAGCGAAATATCGGGAACAATCTCGCTCAGGTCGGGCGCATCTTGAAACTGGATGGCGCGAATTACCTGAAAGTCCTCTTCGTCGGGCCGCGCAAACGGATGCCTGCCGCTCGCCAGTTCATACAGAATGATCCCCAGCGCCCACACGTCCGACTGCACGCTCGATTGCCCAGTGACAAACTGTTCCGGCGCCATGTAGCGGATGGTTCCGCCGCGCGCCGTGTAGGTCGCCACTGCAGCTTCGTCCCGCACCTCGGGGGGCTTCTCCGGATCGAAGGCCGTGTCTTCAGTCCGCAGCCGCCGCGCCAGTCCAAAGTCGAGAATCTTCGCCAGGCCGCCGTCGGTCAGCATCACGTTCTGCGGCTTCAAATCGCGATGAAAAATCCCCAGCGCGTGCGCCGCCTGCAGTCCATCCGCAACCTGAATGCCCACCGAAAGCAGCAGTTGCAAGCTTGCCGGACCGCGTGCAATCAGCCGGTCCAGGGACTGGCCGGGCACATACTGCATGGCGATGTACGCTTCGTCGCCGCTCTCGCCCACTTCATAGATGCTGCAAACGTTCGGGTGCTCGATGGCCGAAGCAAGCCGCGCCTCGCGCAGCACCGTCGAGCTCATCTGCTCCAGCGACTGCAATCCTGCGCGCAACACCTTCAACACAACCGGCCGCTGCAGGCGCGTGTCGTTGGCCAGGTACACAACTCCGCTGCCCCCGGCGCCCAGGCGGCGGACAATCTCGTACTGTTCAATCATTCTGCGTTTCATCGCTGCCCCAAGTTTACCGGCTTACCCGTAAGGGATTTCTAACAGCCTGCGGTGCGCTCTTGTGCATGATGTGCGCTCTGAAGGAACGCTACGAGCCGAAGTCCGCACGCCAACCGGGCAAGACGATCGCAGATTTTAGTCTTCGATGGAGCGCATTCTCCGCGTTCCGCTCGGCTCCATCAGTTGGGGCGGCTGCCGGAAGAAGACCGGCGGCGGAATCTCTCGTCCACGGGCTGGCGGCCTTTAAAGCCGGCCTCGACTGTATGCCAATGCTCGATCGCAGGCTCGCCCATGCGCCAGCAAAGCAGCACCACCTGATCGTCGAGACGGCAGGGAAAATCCAGCAGTCCCGATTCGATGTCCTTTACCTGCACGCCGATTTCATCGATCTCCGCAATGGTTTCGCGCGCCAGCTTCAACTGGGCTTCCATCTCTGCCCGCTGCTTTACCACGCTGGCTGTGTCTACTCTCATGCCGCCAGAAGAGTAAATCTTTCTCGCCAGATCCGACAGTCCGCTCTCAACCTGCTCGGCGGCCTTCTTCGCGTCGATGGCGCGCTTCAGCAAGGCCTCCAGAACTGGAAGCAGAGACTGAGCCTCGTCGATAGTAAAAGTTTTCATCCGCGCCCTGCGTGGTGGTGCTTGCCTATAGGATACGACGAAACCGGTTAAGAATATTGCCCGCACCGTTGCATCAGCTCCGGTGCGGACAATCTTTTGTATTCAGACAGCTCTCGGCCAGCCGCAGCCGCTCCACGGGCCGCCCGCCAATCAGGTGCTCGTTCACAATCGCTTCAGCATCTTCGGCTTGCACGTTTCCGTACCAGACCGCCTCAGGGTAAACAACCACCGTCGGCCCATGCTCGCACTGGTCAAGACAGCCGGATTTGTTGATCCTCACTTTGCCGCCAAGCCCTGCTTCCTTCGTGAGTTGCTGCAAGCGGGTGTGCAGTTCGCTCTTTCCATCCGTAGTGCATGAGGGCCGTGGCGCTCCGGCGGGGCGCGTGTTCTGACAGACAAAAACGTGGCGTTCAAATGCGGGCAAAGGGGTGTGCCTCCTCGGGAACTTGTTTACTTAGCTTAAGCCCTCGCCCTGCGTTTTCTTCCCCTGCGGCGGCCCCGGTTTCCACAATGCACGCCGCCCGCCCGGCTGAATCTGCGAGAATGGATGCTTGACTATGAGTTCAGACAATCTGCTTTCGCTGAAAGACGACATGGTGGCCTTCATTGAGGGTCATGGCTTGCAACGGCTGCCCGGCTACGTCACCGAGGACATCCCCTCCATCGTGTGGGAAGGCCAGGACAATCCCGACTCGTGGAAAGACTTTGTCGAAATGGCAAAGCACGTGGGCGCGCCCTTTGTCACCTTCAGTGAGATGACGCTGGAACGCGAAGAGCTCGACGCGCTCATTGAAGAAGCCGGCGAAATGAACTTCCCCGACGAGGAAGCCACGGAGCTTGTTGAAGCCAAGTGGCTGCGCAAGTACGCGGGAATGCTCGGCTACGTCCAGCTCGGCTTTGTTTATCAGGGTCTCGTATTTCTGCATGAAACCACCACCGAGTGGTACGAGCGCTATCAGGCGCTGCTTGAAGATATCGAAACCTTTCAGGACATCGTGATCGACGACGCGCATTCGCACGGCGACGAGGACGAGTAACTGTTGTGAGCTCCGCCGCCGGGCCCGGTTCATCCACCACCGTTACTGAACAGCGCACGCCCAGCCGCGCAGTACCGCGCAAGCGCTGGCTTCACACTGAAACCGACATCGCCGCCGCTGAAGCTCTGGCAAAAGAAGCGCGCTTGCCGCAGGTGCTGGCCGAGTTGCTGGTAGCGCGCGGCATCGCCGATGCATCCGCCGCGTTTGCCTTTCTCAATCCCGAGCCAGCCCATCTTCACGATCCCAATCTCATGCTCGGCATGGATCGCGCCGTTGAGCGCCTTGAGCGGGCTATCGCCAATCGCGAGCCGGTGCTGCTCTACGGCGACTACGATGTGGATGGCACCACCGCGGTGGTACTGCTCAAGACCGCAATCGAGATGCTCGGCGGCGAGGCGCGTTTTCATGTTCCGCATCGCTTGCGCGAGGGCTACGGCATGCAGTCCAGCGTGCTTGAGGCGGCCCATGCCGAGGGCGTGCGCCTCGTTATCACCGTCGACACCGGCATGAGAGCCTTTGCCGAGGCTGAGACCGCGCAGCGTCTCGGCCTTGACCTCATCATCACCGACCATCACCTGCTTAAAGCTGGCGATGAGGTGCCCGTTGCGCTCGCCATTCTCAATCCCAATCAGCCCGGCTGCGCGTATCCTGAAAAATTTCTGTGCGGCGCGGCCATCGCGCTCAAGCTGGCGCAAGCCATGCTCGAACGCCGCGACCGGGCGCGCACACG
>CAYZVG010000214.1:0-5693 GCA_964481595.1 uncultured Occallatibacter sp.
CATCTTCACGTCCCTGCTCTCCAACATACAAGGGCACGGATTTATCCGTGCCGAAATCCGATGCAAACAACCGGCCGGCTTTAGCCGCTGGGGGACGTCTTTAGGATGAAAACCCATCCCCCAGGGCCTGAAGGCCGAAGACTTTTGTAAGGAGGTTCTTGTGGCACGGATAAATCCGTGCCCTTTCAAAGCAGAATCATTCCCGCAATCCGATATGCGATTGCCCTGATAGCTGGGGAGTGGCACACCCAGAGTCTTTCGGAATCTCAATCTCGCACGCGAAAACTTCGTACCCCATCTCGCAGCTTCACCGCGCGATGAGTGGGAGAGCATGAACCCCAATCGCCGGCATCCATCGAGCTACAGGTATTTATCGCGCTGTAGGCACAGGCGCAGCCGGTGTGCCCACGGCTTCCTGGTCCTTGTACTGCAACTGGTAGAGCTTCCAATAAAGCCCGCGCATGGCCAGCAGTTCCTGGTGCGTGCCCTTCTCGCGCAACTGGCCCTTGTGCATCACCAGAATAGTCTCCGCGCGCTGCACGGTCGAGAGCCGGTGCGCAATCAGCACGCTGGTGCGGCCCTCCACCATGCGCTCCAGCGCCCCGCGAATGCGCAGTTCCGTATCCGTGTCCACGCTTGAGGTCGCCTCATCCAGAATCAGAATGCGCGGATTGTAGGCCAGCGCGCGCGCAAAGTTGATGAGCTGCTTTTGCCCGGTCGAAAGCGAGTTGCCCCGCTCCCGCACCGGCTCGTTGAACCCCTCGGGCAGGCTCTCCACAAAGTCCAGCACGTTCACATCGCGCGCCGCCTGCCGCAGTTGCTCGTCGCCGATCTCCGCATTGCCAAACCGGATGTTGTCGGCAATCGTTCCCGCAAACAAAAACGGATCCTGCAGCACCACCGCAAAATGCTTGCGCAGCGCATTCAACTCCTGTTTGCGCAGATCCACGCCATCCAGCAGAATCTCGCCCGCCGTCACGTCGTAAAAGCGCATCATCAGGCTGGTCAGCGTGGTTTTGCCAGAGCCAGTGTGGCCCACAATCGCCACCGTCTGTCCCGGTTCCACCGTAAAGCTCACATCCTTCAAAATCCACTCGATGCTATTGATCGCCTGTAGTCGCGCCGCCGGAGCTTCCGATGCAACCGCCGCATCCACCGCGGCCTTTTGTTCGTCGGTCAGCTTTTGATAGGTGAACCACACGTGCCGGAACTCGATGCGGTTGCTCTCGTCGCCGGCAACCGGCAGTTCAGGAGAAACAATCTCCGGCGCGGTATCCAGCAGCTTGAAGATGCGCTCGCAGGCCGCCATCGCCGCCTGCAAAATGTTGTACTTGTCGCTCAGGTCCTGGATCGGCCGCCAGAACCGCTGCGAGTACTGGATGAACATGGCCAACATGCCGATGGTCACCGTGCCGTGCGCCAGCACGCTGAACCCGCCGCGCCACACCACCAATGCAATCGCCACCGACGAGAGCGATTCCACCGCGGGATAGTAGAGCGCGTAGGCAAAAATCGTGTCTTTGAACGCGATCATGTGCAGCCGGTTGACCGCTTCGAAATCCTGGTAAGCGCGCTCTTCGCGATTAAAGAGCTGCACCACGCTCATGCCCGAGACGTGTTCCTGCGTAAAGCTGTTGATGCGCGCAATGGCCGCGCGCACCCGGCGGTAGCTCTCGCGCACGGAGTCGCGAAACATCCGCGTCACAATCAGGATGAGCGGGAGTACCGCGAACGCCAGCAGCGCCAGCCACCAGTTGATCGAGAGCATCACCGCGGCCATGATGGTCAACATGAAAAAGTCGTTCACAATGGCCAGAATGCCGTCGGTGAACATGTCGTTGACCGCATCCACGTCCGAGGTCAGCCGCGTCACCAACCGCCCCACCGCGTTGGTGTCAAAGAAGCCGATGTGCATCCGCTGCATGTGGCGAAAGATTTCGCGGCGAAGATCGAACATGATCTTCTGGCCCATCCACTGCATCAGGTAGGTCTGCACAAACGCGAACAGGTAGGCGGCCACCAGCGCCGCCAGGTAGAAGCCGGCGAGCATGGTTATTCCGGCCCACGGATCGGCAGGCAAAATGCGCGCCAGCGGGCTGGTCGTATCGAGCCAGTGCGCCAGTGCGCTGTTCACATCTTTGTTGGTCAGGTTCGGTGCAAGATAGCGGTCAATCGCCATCATCACCATGATGGGGCCGGTAACGTCGCACACCGACTTGAGCGTTACCGCGGTGGACGCAATGGCGGCCTGCAACCAATAAGGCTTTACGTAGCGCGCCAACCGCCCCGCCAGCCGCGAGTCGTAGACCTTGCCTACAGGATCTTCATCGGGCTTGCGCGCCGGCTGCTTGGCGTCGGATTTGCCCGGCTCTGTCTTCTCGTCTGCGGCCATTGTCAGGAGTTGGGTTAGTCTTCCAATTCCATTGTACGGGCAGCGGTCACAGGGCGGGTTAACGGCTGCCGCAGCAGCAGAGGGCAATCGCATTTGAAAATTTCGCTGACTGCGCTCTGTTGTTTGGGGTTTGCGAGGAGGGAGCAGGGGCATTTATGCCCCTGATGTAGGCAGCGAATACACTCGCCTTCAGGCGCGGGCATTGCATCGCTTCACGTTGAAAGGCCCGCGGCTAAAGCCGTTTCCTGTTCAACAGGTTTTCAGGGGCATAAATGCCCCTTCTCCCTCCGAAAAACAGCCTGAAAGCCCTTTGTCCGAACGAATTTCCACTGCGACGTTTGAAATGCGATCGCCCAGCCGCAGCACCAACAGCGGCTCTCTACTCCGCCTGCTTGGGCTCCGCCGGCTTCGGCGCAGGCTTCTTCGCCTGCGGGCGTGACACGCCCAGGCACATCAATACGTAGCCAAATCCCTTGCCCACTAAATCCAGAACGCTCATCGCCGCGCTTCCCTTCCAGTTGCTCCTACTTTACCGCAGTTGCAGCGGAAGCGGGCGGCGCGGTTTGCGATCCCTTCAGAATCTCAAGCGCGGCGGGCGGCAGCGGCTTGTCCGCATTCGCCAGCAGCAGGCTCACCTGCCACATCTCGTTCTCGGTCAGCACCTCTTTATATGCAGGCATCCCCGTGAGTCGAATGCCGTTGGCCACTTTCCAATACGTCTCGCCCGGCGGATCGTCGCTCACTCCCACCACATCGCTGGCCGCGTGCTTCTCCCACAACTGCGGCGCGTGCGGATACATGTGCCCTGCAAACTTCGACGGCTTGCTGTTGAATCCATGGCATGCCGCGCACTGGTCGCGATAAACCTCAGCGCCTGCCACAAAGCTCGCCTCGTTCGCCTCGACCGGCGGCGTCTTCACCATCTCCCGCGCAATCCGCGCATTCAGCGGAAGGTGCACGATCTGCTTCTCATAAGGAAACGGCGGGTCAGCAACCGCCACCGGCGGCTTGCCAAAGTAAAACCACGCAACCGCCACCACGGGGACCAGCACGATCCCCAAAATCATTCCCGGCAAAAGTTTGCCCATAGCCTCTGACCTCTCGGTACTCTCATCCTAGGGTATCGGCAAATGGAGGTTATCGATTAATTTCTGCTCATCTGCCGCAGAATTTATCGCACCTGATGGTAATCGCGCAAAAACATCCGCCCCTTGCGCAGCGACCAATGCGCCGCCTCAGCGTCCAATCTGCAAACGGTCAAATCGCATTCGGGACAGCAACGATGGGCCTCATCACGCCGCAGGCCGGCCAAGCGGTCCGCGGCCAGCGGCACAAGCCGCACCCCGAGGTGATTTAATACGTAGTGGGGGAAGCATTGCATCCTGCGGTGGTTTGCTTCCGTACTCGAACCAGTCTCATCTCTTGTCCGCATCCACTCGCCGCGGCCGTGCATGTCACAGCCACCGCGCGAGCCCTGGAGCGAGAGGAGCCAGACCGGTTGTTCCGTGGAGGAATCCCGATACCGATGCGTTCTTTTCTTCGTTTTGCCCTTCTGCTGGCGCTTGCACTGCCGGCCATGCAGGCTCTCCGGGCACAAAGCTCGAGCAGCAATCCGGACACACCGGCCAACCCGCAAGCGCAGGCCCAGCAGCCTGCGGCCGAGTCTCAACCGCAGCAGAGCGTTCAGGCCCGCATTCGCGCCCGCCGCGAAGCCCGCCGCCAGGCCGCGATTCACGACGCCTACTCTCACATGTTTGAGATTTACGCGAACATGGGCTACCTGCGCTTCATCCCCGGCCCCAGCAAGCAGCGCCTCACTTTTTATGCGTGGGATACAGGCATTACCCGCTATTACAACGATCGCCTGGGCATTACCGTCGGCGGCCGCGGCTATTACGGCACTGCTTATGTAGGCCTCAATCAGTACGGCCTCACTCGCCCCGCCATCAGCGAGTACAACGCTCTGGCCGGACCCACCTATCGCTTCTACATGCAGCCCCGGTACTCGTTCGCCGTGCGCGCCATGGGCGGTTTCGCCCGCAACAACTTCTCCGGCGACACCAACGGCTACGGCGGCCAAGCGCTCGGGCTTTATCCCGACGGCAACACCTTCGCTGCCAGCACCGCCGTCATCGGCGAAGTCAACCTGACGCCCAACATCGCCTTCCGCCTTGCGCCCGAGTACTTCTTCACCGGATTCGGCTCAACCCTGCAGGCCAGCCGCGGCTTCACCGGCGGCGTCGTCTATCGCTTCGGCAAACGCTAGAACGAGCCTTTCCTCGTTCCTTCATGCTTCAAATAAAAACCGCGCGAGAGCATTGTGCAAACTGCCCAATCCTCCCGCGCGTTTTTTTCTAGCTCTGCCTCACTGCAAGATCGGAATCCCCGCAATCCGCTTCTGCCACTCCGCCGGCCCGGTCTGGTGCACGCTGGTTCCCTTCGCATCCACGGCCACCGTCACCGGCATATCCAGCACGTCAAATTCGTAGATCGCCTCCATCCCCAGATCTCCGAACGCCAGCAGCCGCGAGCCGCGAATCGCCTTTGACACCAGGTAAGCCGCGCCGCCCACCGCCATCAGGTACACCGCGCCAAACTCGCGAATCGCATCGATCGCCGCCGGCCCCCGCTCGGCCTTGCCCACCATGCCCAGCAAACCGGTCTCGGCCAGCATCTGCCGCGTAAACTTGTCCATCCGCGTCGCCGTCGTCGGTCCCGCCGGTCCAACCACCTCTTCGCGCACCGGGTCCACCGGCCCAACGTAGTAGATAAACCGCCCGCGAAAATCCACCGGAAGTTTTTCGCCACGGCTCAACATGTCGGTCATGCGCTTGTGCGCCGCGTCGCGCCCGGTCAGCAGCTTGCCGTTCAGCAATAGCACTTCGCCCGGCTTCCAGGTGGCAACTTCCTCGTGCGTCACCGTGTCCAGATTCACGCGCCGCGCACCGGAGACATCGTAGGTCAGCTTCGGCCAGTCTTCCAGATTCGGCGGATCGAGAAACACCGGCCCGCTCCCATCCAGCACAAAGTGCGCGTGCCGCGTTGCCGCGCAGTTGGGAATCATGGCGATCGGCAAGTTGGCCGCGTGGGTCGGGTAGTCGCGCACCTTTACGTCCAGCACTGTCGTCAATCCGCCCAGCCCCTGCGCGCCAATGCCCAGCCGGTTCACCTTGTCGTAAAGCTCCACGCGCAGCTTCTCCGCCGTGGTTTTGGCGCCGCGCGCAATCAGCTCCTGAATGTCGATCGGGTCCATCAGCGATTGCTTGGCCAGCAGCATCGCCTTCTCCGCCGTGCCGCCAAT
>CAYZVG010000215.1:0-5689 GCA_964481595.1 uncultured Occallatibacter sp.
AATCGCGGCGCAGGTGCCGGCGTTGTTTGAGGCGCTCAGCGGTATGGACATCAAGGAATTGATGTCGAACGTGACGGCCATCAAGCAAAGGCCGCCGAAGGAGAGCTAATAGAAGGCTTCCAACCATCAGCCTCCAGCTTGCATTGCGCAGGCTGGAGGTCGGATAGCTCGCAAGTTGGGTGCTCCAACTCTCGATTCTGAAATCAGGGAATGCTCGACCCTTTTTCGAGCCAGCTCTATCGCAATGAACGAGGTAAACAAATGCGATTTAAGACCCGATACGACATATGGCTAACAGGCTTGCTGATTGCGATCGGCCTGTTTTTGTTCGGTATGCCTGTCGTGCTCTATTTCAATCACGCAACACACGGCAAGCCTATTGGGGTTCTATTCGTCGGGCCGGCCGTTTTTGTCTTTACACTTTTAGCAACGCTTCCGCAGTACTACGAGTTGCGCGAAGATGGCCTGTTCATCCGCCAGGGATGGAAGAAGGCGCTGCTGCCTTACTCCTCGCTGTACGAACTGAGCGCGGGCAACAGCGTGCTCAGCGCGCCCGTCTTTTCCACGCATCGCCTGCAAGTCTCGGCGGTGCCAGGCGGCCAGTTCCTGATTGCGGTCGCGGAGCAGGAAAGATTTCTGGCTGAGGTTGCGCTCCGCGCTCCGCAACTGGAACAGTGGCCATCGGGATTGAAGGCTCGCGGCGGTTCGCCGATGTGTTTCTGACCGAAAAGGAACGGGGCAGCGCTAGACACACGAAGTTTCTATTGGCCCATCCTGAAGGCGGGCCATGAGCGCAGTAGAAAGCTCTACCAATACCAGTCATTCGCTGGAAGCTGATGGCTGGAGGCAGTTTCAAGGAGGATCGACATGTCATTGCTGGACAGAGTAAGCACATTGCTTCGAGCGAATGTGAACGACCTTGTCGAAAAGGCCGAGGATCCCGAGCGGATGTTGAAGCAGGTCGTTCTGGATATGGAAAACCAGTTGTTGCAGGTAAAAACGCAGGTGGCCATCGCCATTGCCGACCAGCATTTGCTCGACAAGAAGCGCGCCGAGCATGAGCAGCTGGCAGTTGAGTGGAAGCGCAAAGCCGAGCTTGCCGTGCAGAAAAAGCAGGACGATCTGGCTCGCGCTGCGCTGGAGCGCGTCCTGAGCCAGGAGCAACTGGCCATGGGATTCAAGGCGCAGGCCGACGAGCAAAAGACCGAGGCCGACAACCTGCGCCAGGCGCTGCACAAGCTGGAGAGCAAATTGAACGAGACACGCGCGCACTGCGAGATGTTGATCGCCGAACATCGCCGCGCAAAGGTTGTTGGACGCGCAGCCAAAGCGCGTGGAGTTGTGGGCACCGATCAGCAAAGCACGGTGAACCGCATGAAGCGGAAGGTGCAGGTTACCGGCGCAGAGAACGCCGCCGCCAACGAGATCATGAATCCCGAAACGCTGGAAGACAAGTTCAATGCACTCGAGAGCGAAGACAAGATCGAAGCGCTGCTGAACGAGATCAAGGGCCGGCAGTCGGTGCAATAAATCTGGAGCCTGTTCTTCACTCTCGCGCACGCGGGAGGGTGAAGAACAGGCTCCAGATTTCTAACTCAGTTACGTTTTTGCTGCCGCGGACTACCGCTCGAAGACCACGAAGTTGCGCCCTGCATAGAGCCGGAAACCATGAGCCGGATCGGCGGTCACTTGCAGAGGCGTTGGCCGCGTCATCGCTGCGTCGTTCGTCGTACCCACGGTGAACACATCGTGCCCGCCCAGGTCGGTGACGATGAACTTGTTGCCGGGAATAAAGCCAATTCCGTATGCGCCCGCCGCCAGGCCATGTCCGCCAATCTTGATCGGCACTTCCGTGATGAAGTAGGCCTGATACTTAGCAGCGATGCCGGTCGAGTAACCTGACGTGTCGACCATGCTTGCTACCACATAGAATCCATCGGCAAACTTTACGCCGCCCGAGTTGCGGACCTGCGTGGTTGCGGTTTGGCCACGGTAAAACACTGTCTCTGGAACCAGCTTGCGCATCTCCGGGGCCTTTAGAACCGTGGCGCCACCTTGAGCAGCGACCAGAGCGGGTGCGGCCAACATTGCAATTGCCGCCACTCCAGCAGCAACGGTTTTCAAGATCGTTTGTTTCAACATCGCTTTCACTCCTTTGGGGATTTCAACCCGAGTATAGCTTGCGTGAATGACGGCAGTCACCCCTTTTTCCCACTCGAACCTGGGTTGAACATTGCTCCTGGTTCGGGGGATGGCCGCAATACTCCTTAATGCATTGGTGTCGACACCGGTTTGCCAAATACCGTGAACTCGGTGACGCCGAGGGGCGTGACGCCGCGGCGCGGCCAGTCGGTAATCGTCAGCCGGACAAAGCGGCAGCGCGTGGGCGGAATTTCGTCGAACTCCGTGTACAAAGTGGGCTGGTTATTGGTCTTGTCTAAGACGGTGGTGTACTGCTTGCCATCGATCGACGTTTCAATCTTGTAGCGGAATGCCGTTGAGCCGTTCGGTGCGGGTGCTGCGGCGGTGGAGGCCGCCGGGCCGCGCGGGCCAAATCCATTGCCGGCCGCGAACTCAATGCGGCTGGAATCGATCTGGAAAAGTTGATTTGTTTCAAACTCGGTGGGAGCCACCAGGTCGATGGTCAGCGTCGGATGCGCGTCGTTCTCGGCCGGCTGCCACACGGTTCCGTTCGAGTCGTCGGTTGCATACGCTGCTTCATGGCCGGGGCGCTCGCTTGAAAAGCCACCCTGCTGGTGCATGGCGCGCAGCTTGTTAATGCTCACGGCAATCGATCCCGCGTCGCCGTCGCGCACGGGATTAGCCACCACGCCCGGCGCCCATTGCGGCGTTTCGCTCGGCCCGCGCGAGTACGCGTTTCCGTGCTCGTCAAATGCGATCGGGTCCATGCCAATCCGCCGCCCACCAGGAGGATTCGACATCACGATGGTGTAGAAGACCCACCAGTTCCCATCCGGCCCCTTCACAATGGAGCCGTGGCCGGGCCCGGTGACGATGCCCGTCGTCTTGCGCAGCAGAGGATTCCGCGGGTCGTACTTAAACGGCCCCATGGGGCTCTTCGACGAATAAATTCCGCTGGCGTAGGAGAGCCATTGCGTCCCCGAGGCGCTGTATTCGATGTAATACGTGCCATTCCTCTTGAACATCCACGGGCCCTCGATCCACGCAATGCCCGTATATTCGTTCTTCTCGCCCCAGCGTTCCCATACATGCGAGGAGTCAAAGCCGAACAGGTGCTTGGGCTCGGCAGCCAGGCGGGTCAGATCCTTCGGATCCAACGGCGCAACGTAGATGCCCGCCGTCGACCGGCCGGGAAAGTAGAGATACGGCTTGTTGTCGTCGTCCACAAAGACATCCACGTCAAAAGCGCCGGCCGCTGTTCTGCCGTTAAACGTAATGGTCCAGGGTTCGCCTTTTTCGTTCTTCCACGGACCCAGAAGCTCATACGGCCCCAGAATGTTGTCTGCCTTGTAGAGCGGCGCGTCGTTGCCGCTCATGTAGAAAGCGCCGTTGTACTTGAACACGTGCGGCGCAACGGGCAGCCGCCCGCCATGCACCACCACCGGCTGGTACTTCCAGTCGACAAAGTCGCGCGAAACCCATGCCCCGCCGCCGGTGCCGAACATATAGTAGGAGTCGCCGTCGCGCACCACCGTCACGTCGCCCAGGTTCACACCCTGCGGAGAGCCGTCGTGCGAGGAGGTCTCAAGCGGCAGCGGATTGCAGTAGCGCAGCGACTTGCCGATGACCGGCGCAGAGGCCGGGTGTGCTGTGGTTTGCGAGCAAAGCGGCAGACCTGCGCCCAAAAGCGCCAGCGCCGCAACAGGAGCGGCCAAAACACGTGCAGGGGTACAGCGCATCCGTAACTGTCTATCTAAAGCGAAGAATTTCATAGCGTCTCCCGATCACCGGCGATTCTACACCGGGCCATGAGCCTCTGACTTGTTAACCCATTTTTCACCCCTGCCGAGTGCTGCGTGGCCAAGTGAAAATGCCCGGCGCACTTATGTGTGACCAGGGCAACCGCATTTGGATTTCGGATTGTCGACAGGAACAGCTTTGAAAGGGCACGGCTTCACAGGCTGCGGAAAAACTCATCCTGGCCAACACATTCGGCAGTTTTGTAACAAGGGCACGGCTTCAGCCGGGCCGAAACGGGTCGCGAAAAACGGACCGGCTTTAGCCGCGGAGGGAGTTCTTGGGATGAAGATACACCCCCCAGGGCCTAAAGGCCGGAGACATTTATTACGATGCGCTTACGGCACGGCTGAAGCCGTGCCCTTTCAAATCAGACCCATCCTGCAATCTGATATGCGATTACCCTGTACGTGTGACCGCCTCCCGAGCCAGAATTGCGGGGCAGGCGTTACTATGTGTGGTGGAAGTACGCGAGGAAGAACTGTGACCAAGCACTCATCGCTCCCTTATCAGACTAGCTTTAACGCTCAGCACTCGCCCATGGGCGCATTCATGAGCTTTACCTGCGGCAACTTCGGAACCCGCGGCGGCATTGGGCTACAGATTGGCCAGCCCGGCGATCAGGAAATCTTCATAGGATTCAAGCAAGGGGACCGTTACTCCGATGCAACGCTCAAGTGCCTGCCATTTTATGTGGGCGCGGTCAGCCGCGCGGCAGACGCTTTTCTGGTGGAACAGGCCGGTCCGTCCGAGCAGAACGTAAAGCCGGACGCCGAGCCGTTCAAGGCCGGCGAGTTCGAACGCTCTTACGGCTGGGCTACCGACGAGTGGCACGCGCAGGGGCTGAGCTTCACCGTGTACTCGCCCTTCGGGCCCATTCCCGATCCCGATAAAGACAGCCCGCTGAGCATGCGCGAGGGGCTGCTGCCCGCCGTGGTGGCAGAGCTGGTGTTTGACAACACCGGCGGCAGCGAAACCCAGACGGTGATGTTCGCGATGAATCACGCGCGTCCCGGCTCGCGGATTCTTGAGTACGATCTGGGCGCGGGACGGCTGGGGTTTGCCTTCCGGCGCGAGGCTGGCGGAGCCGCCGAGCTGTTTGAGTTGACCGCCAACGGCAAGAAAGCAGCGGCGGCTGAGCCGTTTGTGTTTATGCGCTGGTCGGCCAGCGACGGCGTGCGCGAACGCCACAACCCCGTCCACCTGCTCGGTTCGTGTCCGGGATTTGGCTTTGAAGTGCCGGCGGGCAAAAAGTATGGCCTCACCATTGCTCTCGGATCGTATCTTGAGGGCGCGCAGACCAACGGCCTTGACGGCAGCTATCTCTATACCCGCTACTTCAAGAGCCTGGGCGACGTTCTCAAGACGGCGCTCGACAACGCGGACCGGCTGATTGCTGCGTCAGAGGCGCTGGACGAGAAGCTTGAAGCAGCCAATCTCTCCCAGGATCAGCGCTTCATGATCTCGCACTCGACGCACAGCTACTACGGCAGCACGCAGCTGCTCGATGTGGATGCAAAGCCGCTGTGGGTGGTGAATGAAGGCGAGTATTGCATGATGAACACCCTCGATCTGGCAGTCGATCACGTGTTCTGGGAACTGGATCACAATCCCTGGCTGGTGCGGAATCTGCTGGACACCTTTGTGCGGCGCTACAGCTACACCGACGAGGTGAAGGTGTACAAAGAGGCGTTTGCGCTGGAAGCCGCGCCCGGCGAAATCGACCCCTCGCAGCCCCCACCGCCGCCAG
>CAYZVG010000216.1:0-5677 GCA_964481595.1 uncultured Occallatibacter sp.
GGATCTGGCTCTCGAACTCCAGACCCTCGCGCACGCTCATGATGGCCATGCCGTGATCGCCGATGGTTCCCGAGACGATGACCGCGTCGCCGGGCTGGGCGCGATGCGGGCCAACGTTGATGCCGGGGCGCAGCAGGCCGACGCCGGCGGTGTTGATATAGCAGCCGTCGCCATGGCCGCGCTCGACGACCTTGGTGTCTCCAGTGACGATTTGTACGCCCGCAGCAGCCGCGGCTTTTGACATGTCTTCGACAATTGCGGCCAGTTGCGCAAGCGGCAAGCCTTCTTCAAGGATGAAGCTGGCGCTGAGGAACTTCGGCTCTGCACCGGAGACGGCGAGATCGTTGACGGTGCCGTTGACGGCCAGCTCGCCGATGGAACCGCCGGGGAAAAACAAGGGCTGCACGACGAAGGAGTCGGTGCTCATGGCCAAACGCGCGCCAGCCAGGTCGAGGACGGCGGCATCGCCGAGATTCTCAAGCGCGGGATTGCGAAATGCCGGGAGAAACAGGTGCTCGACCAGTTCGTTGCCGAGCTTGCCGCCGCCGCCGTGCCCCATGACGATGGTGGGGTAGTCAGCGAGGGGAAGAGGACAGCTCCAGTTAGAAAAGTCGGGAGTGGATGCGGGCTTGCTTGATTCGGACATATCTTAGTTCCTAACTAATAACTCCCGGCAGGTTTGTAACTCAGTGTTTAATCATGAGCCGATTTGCCTTGACCGATGAGTGCGATAGCCTCAGACAGAACGCTACGAGATTGAGTGAAGTTTTCCCGCGCCGGCAAGCTCTTCCGCCGACAGAAAACGACCGTAGTTATAGTATGCGGCGCAGGCACCCTCGCTGGAGACCATGGTTGCGCCGAGGGGGTGGCGAGGCGAGCACTCTTTGCCGAAGGCCGGGCACTGGGCGGGCTTGAGCACGCCGCGCAGCACCTCTCCCGCGTGGCAGAGCGGCGACTCCTCGGTGTGAATGCCGGAGATGTTGAAGCGCAGCTCGGCGTCGTAGTCGCGATAATCCTTGTTGAGCCGCCAGCCGCTGCCGGGAATGACCCCGATGCCGCGCCAGGCGCGATCGGTGACTTCGAAGACCTCAGAGAGCAGATTTTGCGCTGCGCGGTTGCCTTCAAAAGTAACCACGCGGGCGTAGGCGTTTTCGACTTCGTGCTTGCCTGCTTCAAGCTGAATGACGGTGCGGCGGATGCCATCGAGCAGATCGAGCGGCTCAAAGCCGGTGACGACGATGGGCACCTTGAAGCGCTCGGCCAGCGGCGGATACTCCCAGTAACCCATAACGCTGCAGACGTGGCCGGCGGCGAGAAAGCCGTCGATGTGATTGTCCGGAGCGCTGAGGATGGCGGCGATGGCCGGCGGTACGAGCACATGCGAAACGAGAAGCGAAAAGTTGGTGAGGCCGCGGCGCTTGGCCAGGTGGACGCTCATGGCGTTGGCCGGAGCGGTGGTCTCAAAGCCGACGCCGAAGAAGACAACCTGCTTGTCAGGATTTTTGATCGCGAGATCGACGGCATCGAGCGGCGAATAGACCACGCGCACGTCTCCGCCGCGGCCCTTTACCTGAAACAGATCCTCGCTGGTGCCGGGAACGCGCAGCATGTCGCCGAAGGAACAGAAGATGACGCCGGGCTGAGCGGCGATGGCCAGGGCCTTATCAATCAGCTCAAGCGGCGTAACGCAGACGGGGCAGCCGGGACCGTGGACCATCTCGATGCCGGCGGGCAGCATCTGGTCGATGCCGTTTTTGATGATGGAGTGGGTTTGGCCGCCGCAGACTTCCATGATCTTCCACGGGCGGGTGGTCACCTGGTGGATTTCGCGCGCCAGGCGCTGGGCAATCTCGCCGTTGCGGAATTCGGTGAGGTACTTCATTTGCTGGAGCCGCTCCCGCCTCCGACGCCACCGGATTCAGTTCCGCCAGGGGCGCAACTGCCGTCGGGGCAGGAAGATTGCGGAGCTTTGGCGGCGCGGGCAAAGGCCTCTTCCTCGCCGGCAAGCTCTTCATCCAGAAGGCCCAACTCGCGAAAGTCCTCGAGCGTTTGCCGGGCGGTCTCTTCGTCGATTTTGGAGAGCGCAAAGCCGACGTGAACGATGGTGTAATCGCCGACTTCGACCTCGGGGACGTAGTCGAGACAAACGTTTTTGACCACACCGCCGAAGTTGACGCGACCGACGCGGATGAGGCCGTCGTTATGGATCTCTTCCACTCTTCCAGGAATTGCTAAGCACATGGCAACTAGGTTATACCCAATCGAACCGGGTGGCGCATGTGATTTAAATCACCAGAAGCCGGGCGGGCGCAGGACGGGCGGCACTACGCGGGGATGGCGGTGTAAAGCAGGGGCGAAAAGAAGAGCAGGAGAATCAGCAGCAGGGCGGCGAGCAGAATGCCGACCAGAAGGTGATGAGTGTCAAAGTTGCCGGAGATGGGCTGGAGATTGGCTCGATGCAAGCGGTTGTTCATAGCGCATCCTCCCGATCCGCGCAGAACGATGCAAGGAACGAAGCGCCGCCACAAGGACGCCCCTCGTTCCAGGCGTGCTGGCCATGCATATTGTAGATCGGACCCGGTCTCGGCGGCGCAGAGAAGTTTGCGGACTTTGAACCCGCGCCGCCCCCAATCACTCGCAATGCATGCAGCGGGACTTGAGAATCGAGGCAGAAAGATAGCATAGATCAAGTGAATTACAGAGTCGTCATCGAATGTTCATCTCACGAATGCAGGTTAGTTATTGTGGGGCGTGTAGCAAAGCCTCTCATGCGTAATTGGATGCGAATTGACCTGCCACGAGACGGCGTTTTGAAGGCCATAGATGAACGAAAAATGACTTGACACGGCGCAAGTCTGAATGAAAATATGCAACTCTCTGTCCTTGAAAGGACTAAGAGCGTAAACGAAGAAAGTGAGAAAGACCATGATCCGCAAGTTAGTATTTTTGACCCCGATTCTGGTTGCACAACTTTGCATGGCTCAGGCGCCCGCGGGCGCACCGGCTGGCGCAACCGCGCTATGCAATGACGGCACCTATTCAAAATCCACAAACAAGCTAACCGCGTGCGTTGGACACAAAGGCAACAAGACCTGGTTTGGCGCGACGGCAAAGACGGCAACCACAGCCAGCAAGTCAGCACCCGCTCCCGCGAAAACCAGCGCACCTGCGCCTGCACCGGCAAAGACCAGCACGCCCGCCCCTGCACCTGCTCCGGCTCCCGCTGCACAGTCAAAGACGGCGCCGGCTGCCAAGACGGCAGCGGCTGCGCCTAGTTCCGCCGACCTTTCCAATGCGAAAGCAAAGGGATTGGTGTGGGTAAACCTGAACACCAAGGTCTATCACATGTCGAGCGCGTCGCAGTACGGCACCACCAAGAACGGCAAGTTTATGAGCGAGGCCGACGCCAAGGCTGCCGGATACAGGGCAGCGAAGGACGCTCCCGCAAAGGGCGCCAGCAAGTAACGCAGTAACACTTAGACCCTCTTATTGAGCAGAGCGAGAACTGACGGCCGGTTCCTTCAAACCCGGTGCTGAAGCGGATCGGCCGGCTCTCTCACACTCCAACCAGATAACCCCCGAAAACAAAAGAGGAGCAGCGATGGGTGAGATTGCAAACATTCTTCAGGAAAAGGCTGGCCTGGACCCGCAGCAGGCACAGGAAGTTGAGCAGACGATTATTCAGTTGATCGTGTCGAAGGTCCCCTCGGAGTTTCAGGGGATGGTTGGCTCGGCGCTTGGCGCGGGTGGCCAGGCTGGAGCGGCCCAGTCCGGAGGCGGTTTGGGCGGCCTGCTGGGCATGGCCGAGGGAATGTTCGGAAACAAGTAACGCAACGACTATTCATTCGGCTTGAAATGACAGGTGGTTTTCAACGATGGAAGCTGCAGAGTTCTCATTGCTTGAAACCATCTGTTTGGATTTAATGAAACATGGATACGTGGAGGAAAGACAGATGATGAAACGGCGTTTCACTTCGATTTTGACAATGCTGGCGGCGTTTGTGCTGCTGGGAGTTTTGCCGGCTGTGGCGCAACAGTCGAGCGCGGCGAAGGCAGCAAAGCCGGCCACAACGGCTGCGGCAAGCAAGCTGGTTGATTTGAACACGGCAACCGCCGATCAGCTGAAGGCCCTGCCAGGGGTTGGCGATGTTTACGCAAAGAAGATTATTGCCGGCCGGCCTTATGCGAACAAGACGCAGTTGAAGACCAAGAACATTGTTCCGGCGGCGACATACAGCAAGATCGCCAGCCTGGTAATTGCGAATCAACCTGCGAAGGGTAAGTAAACCGCACTGAGAGCCTGAACAGCAAATGCCCGTTCCTCAATGAAGGAGCGGGCATTTGTTTTTTGCGGGAATTTGTTTAAGCTGGACGACTACCCCTGCTGATCGGTCTTCTCTTCTTCTTTTTTGTCGATGAACTCGGTGATTTCCTTGGTTCCTTCAAACCCAGCGATGGCAGCTACGCCCTCAGTGAAAATGCCGGCGTTAGGATCGAGCTTCTTAACACCTTCAACGGCTGCAAATGCGCCTGCTGCTTCTTCGAGAATACCCATCTTACCCTCCTCTTACATTTGGTTGCCAGTCCATGGGGGAATGGCTGTGTCGGTTTGGAAAGCCTACCACAAATTGATTTGTGGAAACGAGTGGCTAATAAAGTCTGTTAACAGATCCTAACTGGGGCCCGGAGATTATTTGCAGGGCTTGCCGGCGTCGGGCTTGGCGCCTTTCGCCTTTGCATCGGCCTCAGACATGTACGCGCCCGCCTTGGTTTTGCCGTAATACTGCGAGCCGGAGCAGTGGTACACCTTGGTGGAGGTATTGACCCAGACGAGGCCAGGACCACCGCCAGGGGCTTGCGTCTTGGATGCCGATGAAGACTTGGAGGAAGACGCCGCAGGAGTGGACGCGGGCTTGGCCGGAGCAGCAGCAGGAGCAGGTGCCGGAGCAGGGGATGGCGCAGTAGCGGTCTTGACTGGAGCCACAGGGGCTTTGGCAGGCGCGGTCTTGGCAGTGGCTCCTGCAGCGGGACCCCACCAGGTTTTTACTCCCTGATGGCCGCGGCATGCACCTGACTTGGAGGCGCCGGAGAAGTAACTTCCATCTTTGCACTGCGCGGTTGAGCCGGCGGGCGCGCCCGCTGGCGCTTGAGCCATGCAAAGCTGTGCAACGAGAATCGGGGTTAAGAAAAGCAACTTGCGCATCGTGTCTTTCTCACTTTCTCCATTTGAAATCGATGTTTCAGGGGAACAGCGAGATGGATGCTTTCATTCCTAATTGGACCGTGTCAAGGGATTTTTGCGATATGCCTCGCGCAACCGGCACGATTTTGACGAAAGCAAAACCCTCCCTCAGCCTTCCATCATTTCGCCGGGCAAGATGGGGCGGGTGCGCGGCAAACGCCCGTTCCATGCAGCCAGGCCCATCAGCACAAGGGCCGACACATAAACCGCAAGCTTGACGACATCTCCAGTATGGGTTTTGGGAACCACCTTCCACACGATTAGCAGGATGGTTTGCGCAATGGTGACGGTCCAAACCGTACCGTAGAAGTAGCGGCGCTCAATGCCCTCGCGCTTGGTGGAGGGCCCGACGCGGGGCAGTTTGCCCATCAGGCCGAGTAGAAGAATCACGGCGCAGAGGGGCGAGTATGCGTACATATAAATCTGCTTGAGCCG
>CAYZVG010000217.1:0-5669 GCA_964481595.1 uncultured Occallatibacter sp.
AGCAAGTCACCAACGGCGTCGCCATTCGCATGGCCGTGATGGAGCGCGCTCTTTCGGCTGAAGGAGGCCGCGCATGACCGCCATCGCCATTCGTAACGGACATCTCATCGATCCCTCTGCCGGCGTCGATGCCGCAAAGGACATCCTGCTCAAAGACGGCCGCGTGGCCGAGATCGCCGCGCCCGGCAAGCTCAAGCTGGCCAACGGCGCTGAGGTTCTGGATGCAACCGGACTTACCATCGCGCCCGGCCTCATCGACATTCACGTGCATCTGCGCGAGCCCGGCCAGGGCTATAAAGAGACCATCTCGACCGGCACTGCGGCGGCCGCGGCTGGCGGATTCACCTCCGTCGCCGCCATGCCCAACACCACGCCCGTCAACGATTCGGTCGAGATCACGCGCTGGATGCAGTCGCCCGAGCGCGGCGCAAGCGTGCGCGTCTTTCCCATTGCCGCCGCCACCCGCGGTTCCAAGGGCGAGACGATCAACGACTACGCGGCGCTCAAATCCGCCGGAGCCGTAGCCGTCACCGACGATGGCCGGCCAATCCTCAAAGACAGCATGATGCGCGAGGTGCTCAGCGCCGCAGCACGCATGGGCCTGTGCGTCATCCAGCACGCCGAGGACACCCGCATGACCCAGGGCGCCAGCATGAACCTGGGACCGGTCTCGTTCAAGCTGGGCCTGCGCGGCATGAGCACTGAGGCTGAATCGCAACTGGTCGAGCGCGACATTCGTCTGGTCACCGAGCTGCGCGACACCCGCGCTCATCTGCACGTGGCCCACACCTCCACCGCCGCCGCCATCGCCGCCGTACGCCAGGCGCGCCGCAACGGCCTGCGCGTTACCTGCGAGGTTGCCCCGCACCACTTTCTGCTCACTGAGGAGCACGTGGGCTTCTACAACACCAACGCCAAAATGAACCCGCCGCTGCGCTCCGCGGCCGACCGCGACGCCATGATCGAGGCCATCCTCGATGGCGTGGTCGACGCCATCGCCACCGATCACGCGCCCCACGCGCAGCACGAAAAAGAAGTGGAGTTCGAGCACGCGCCCAACGGCATCACCGGCCTTGAAACCGCCCTCGGCCTCTCGCTCCGCTGGCTTCACAAGGAGTGGAAGATGCCCATCGGCCGCGTCCTGAGCCTGCTCAGCGCCCAGCCGGCCGCCCTGCTCGGCCTCAAGAATCGCGGCACGCTGGCCGTCGGCAGCTTTGCTGACGCGGTCGTCTTCGATCCCAAAGCCGAGTGGACCTACCGCGCCGCCCAGTCGAAATCCAAAGCCAAAAATACCCCCTTCGACGGCTGGACCATGCAAGGCAAAGTCCGCTGGACCATCAGCGAAGGCCGCATCGCCTACAGCGCGGGGCCAGTTTAGGGCGTCTCGCTCGGTAATAGAATTCGAGAGCCTCTGTGTTATATTTATATATAACTTCAAGGAGGCGCTCAGTGCATACCACCAATCTGCGCAAGGTCGGAGGCTCGGTCATGCTGGCTGTGCCGCCTGCAATGCTCGATCAGCTTCATCTCAAGGCTGGGGCCACTGTCGGTTTGGCTGTCGACGGGGACAGCCTCATCCTGAAGCCGCATCCCAAGCCGCGCTACACGCTGGACGAACTGCTGGTCAAATGCGACTACTCCCAGCCACTAACGGCTGAAGACAGAGAGTGGATCGATGCGCCGCCCGTGGGCCGCGAATTGCTATGAAGCGGGGCGATATCTACCTGGTCTCGCTCGATCCCACCCTGGGGCATGAACAGCGCGGCCAGCGGCCTGTTCTGGTTATATCGCCCACGGAATTCAACGCGGTCACGAAGCTGCCTGTCGTCTTGCCCATCACCAGCGGCGGTGAGTTTGCCCGGCGCATCAGTTTCGCCGTCCCTATCACGGGCATCCAGACCACTGGAGTTGTGCGCTGCGATCAGCCGCGCGTACTCGACCTGCAGGCGCGAGGCGGCAGAAAAGTGGATACGCTACCCCCGGAGATTCTGGGTGAAGTGCTGGCCAAGGTCGTTACGCTGTTTGAATAAATAATGAACGCCATCCTCGATGAGAGGATCGTCAGAGTATAGACCCTTTGCAATAATCACTACTCTGGTACAGCCGTTCATTTCTCAATGCTTGCCGAAAAGAAGCGAACTGATTCGATCGCCAGATACCCGCTCTTCCTGCACGATGCTTCTCTCTCGCATCCTCTGAACAATATCTGTGAACGCTTGCATTCCTCTATACTTGAAAGCGCTTCATGTTCCTCAAAAAATGCCGCCGCGCTTTCAACGACATCTCTGCCACCGTAAATCGCAATACGTGCCTTCGCGTCTGTTGTCAAAACCAAATATTCAACAGCTGATGCAGAATTATTATGCTTTTGAGCGATGGCCAACCCTGCAATTCCACGGATGAAGTCCACATAGGCTTGAGTCTCAAGATTGCGGAGTTCTTTTGAAGAGTCAAGAGCGATGGACTGTTGATGTTTCATCAACTCGATCCCGCGCTGGAATTCATTTTTTGCTTTTTCAAGATCCAATTCGTATTGCAATCGAATCCGTTCAGTCTCGGCCGTGATTCGTCCTATATCCTCTTTTGTCGCCAGATTTTTACCTTTTTCGGCAAAATAAGAGGGGAAATATCCTTTAATAAGCCAGATGCTTAAAAGCAGAATGACGACTTGAATGGCCAGAATGACATTCTCCAGAATGTGCATTAACTCCTCCTGAAATGAAGAAGTGGCAGTGTTTTCCTTGTAACAGCCTGAAACGACTTCTTCGCCTTCACCCTTTGCGCCGATAAAGAATCTGGAACTCGTAGCCGGGGTTGGCGGGGAACAGGCCGGCCACATGGCGCAGCCGCTCTGCCAAGGCTGGCGCGGCGAGCAGAGGATACTCGCGCTCGCGCAGATCGTGGTAGTCGAAATCCACCGACAACGACAGCATGTAGACGGCCATTGAATCGGCAAACGCCGACTCAAAGTAGGCATTCCGCGCCCGCTCGTCGATGTGCTTCTGGCCGTTGTCCTGGCCCAGCGCGCGACGGCGCGTCTCCCACGCATCCTGGCTGGTTTCCCCGCGCACCTGCGCCTCGGCCTGCGACCAGGCCAGCGACGAAAAGCTCTCCGGCACGCCCGCTGTCTCAACAAAGTTGTGCGCTACGTTGATAAAAAACTCGAAGGCCAGCCCAAACCGGTCCTCTACCAGCCGCGTCGACAGAAACACCGCCTCGGTCGAGCCAAACACCGCGTTGCGGTGGCAAACGGCGCGGTCGCCCAGCTCCACCGAATAGGCCGGCGCAATCATCACCTCGCCGCTATCGGCAATCGCCAGCGGCACAAAGTAGTAGGTCCGTTGTTCCAGCGCGCCCGCAAGCGTGGCCGGCACCGCGCCCACCAGCTTTTCCAGGTCAGCCTCGGCCAGGCGCGTCTCGCCCCATGCGCCGTAGTGAACTCCGTTGGCTGCGTGAACAACCGTGGCCTGCGTGGCCACTTTTTCCGCCGGCCAAAGATCGATTTGTGCAGTACTTGCCATGCACGTTTATTCTAGACGAGAGAGGTCACGCGAAGCGATGCGGCATTCCCCCCAAAGCGCGCACGGCGGCGGCAGAGTTCTGGGCTTTCCGCTTGAAGGTTTCAGTCTGTTTCAGAGCCTGTTGCTGGCCTTTGCGTCGGCATTTTTCACGTTCTTCGCCACCACCTGCATCGCCATCTTCGCGCTGCTGGTCTGGAACGCCGCCTCGGCCACCAAAATCAACTTCGCCGATACCTACCTCTACGTAGGCGCGCCGGCCGGCCTGCTGGTGCTCATCGTCGCACTGCCCTTGTTCGCAATACTCTGGCTCCGCGCACGGCTGCGCAAATAAGCCCAAGTCGGCGTTCCGCAAAACTCTATTCCACGCACAAAAAAACAGCGACCCGATTCCCTCGTGGAATGGGCCGCTGTTCGTCTGTTTCCCTGCGCTCTACTGCCCCGCAGGCTTCGGATCGTTCCGGTCGAACTTGGCAATCTGAATCTTGCGCGCCAAGCCCACTTTTGACAGCAGCCAGATGCAAATGTAGTTGGGATCGATCTCGTACCACGCCAGCCCATGCCGCGCCGAAACCGGATGCGCATGGTGGTTATTGTGCCAGCCCTCGCCGCCTGAAACCATCGCCACCCACCACAGGTTGCGCGAGTCGTCGCGCGTTTCAAATCGCCGGCTGCCCCACAGGTGCGTAGCGGAGTTCACCAGCCACGTGGCGTGCAGGCCCAGCGTTACCCGCAGCAGAACGCCCCACAGCACAAGCGCCACGCCGTTTACCCAGCCGCCCCAAATCCAGCCGCCGGCCAGCAGCAGCACGCCGCTCAGCGTAATCGGCACCCAGTGATATTTGCTCAGCCACACGTGAAAGCGGTCGCGGCATAGGTCGGGCGAGTAGCGCGCCAGTGCGGCGGTCTGCGCGTGCAGCGCATGACCAAAGAGCAGCCACCCTAAGTGCGCCCACCAGCCGCCTTCGCGCGGCGAGTGCGGATCGCCTTCCTGGTCGCTGAGCTGGTGATGCACACGATGCGTCGACACCCAGAAAATCGGGCCGCCTTCAAGCGACATGGTGGCGCAGATGGCCATCACATACTCCAGCCACTTGGGCACCTGGTAGCCGCGATGCGTCAGCAAGCGGTGATAGCACATGCCGATGCCCACATTGATCGACAGAACGTAGAGAAAAACCATCAGCAACAACCGTGACCAACTGAAGAAGAACAAGGCAGCAATCGCTCCGACATGGAACGCGGCGATGGTGCCCAGCGTGAGCCAGTTGAACCCTTCGCGCACCGTTGCGGCGCGGCCCATGCGAACTTCGTCCCGGGCGGGCACGGCGTGAGTGATTGTGGCTGTTTGTGTTGAGCTGGTCACCGGAACGGCATCGGGAGAAGTGACAGTGGTGGAATCGGGAGCTGATACGGCTGTTGCTGTTGCCATCTGTAGGGAAGAACCTCGCCGAGCGGCCCACGGCCGCCCTCATGCTCTATTGTATAGTAGGCGGTAATTATATCCGTAAGCTCCGGACCAAATCAGCGCCCTCCCGTCTGCAACGCCGATGCATCCTGCGCAATTCACTCGCTCAAAGCCAAGTCCCGATCACCGCTCAATTCCTTTGTGAGGATCGCGTCTCGCCATCGGCGGCCTGTTTGGCGTCGCTCTGTTCAATCGCAAACGCTGCAACGCCGCTGGTAAACAGCTTCTCCACCTGCCCGCGCAACACGCGATAGAGCGCAAATTGGCGTTCGGTCGCGCCGCGCAGCTCAAACAGCAGCTCCCCGCGATTGTCGGCCATTGCGTCTACCGCGTCCACCAGCCGCAGGCGCGGCTTCTCGTCCAGGTGCGCCGCATCGGTCACGTTCTTCATAAGCGTCGTCACGTTGCCGTAGAGATCGGGCTGGCAAACCAGCGTCACAAACTTCTGTTGAGCGCCCACGCCATCGGTATGCGCCGAGAGCACCATGGTCGCCCCCGAGTTATACGCCAATTCAAAGACGTGGAACTGCTCGTCCAGCAGCGGCGCTGGAGCTGGAGGAGGAGGCGGAGCGGTAGCCTTCTTACGCGCCGCGGTAGTTTTCTTCGTCTTGGGAGCGGCAGTTGGCGCAGGAGGCGGTTCCAATCCCAGCGCCTTTCTGGCCAGCTCCTCCACGTCCGCCTGC
>CAYZVG010000218.1:0-5640 GCA_964481595.1 uncultured Occallatibacter sp.
ATCTCTTTGAGGACGACTACAACGGCAGCGGCGAATACTTCGGACGGCCCGACATTATCGGCAATCCACATGCCGGCGCTTCCGGTGCCAACCTGCTCAACATGGCGGCCTTTGCCGCGCCTTGCACCATCGATACAAATTCGAGCAGCGCCACCTACGGTGAGTGCATTAACGGCCATCCAGGCAGCGAAGGCCGCAACGCCTTCAACTCGCCCAACTATACGAACTTCGACTTCTCGCTCACCAAGACCTCGCACCTGACCGAGAACGTGTCGATGGAACTTCGCACCGACCTGTTCAACATCTTCAATCACACCAACTTCAGCAACCCTCTGCTGCCCGGCTTCGGCATCGATGTCTTCGGCAACAGTCACACTTCCGCCTCCGGTAGCCAGTTGATTGCCGGCGCGGACCCAACCGTCAACGGCCCGCAATTCATGCAGACCACCGCAACCCCCGATGTAGGCAGCGGCAATCCCTACCTCGGCGGCGGCGGCCCACGCAGCGCGCAGTTGGCCGTCCACTTCAAGTTCTAGTGTCCGGTCCCGAAAGTTCTATCGAAGCAGCCGCAGTCATGGAGTTCGCATCGGAACAACTGCTGTCATCCTGAGCGAACGGGGCCCCAAACGCTTTTCAGTTTGGGGGTGGTGAGTCGAAGGACCTGCGGTTGTTCTTCGCGGATATTACTAAGAACGCTGGGTGCCCCAGATCTGGATTCTCAGACCTGGGGCACCACGAACCCAATTCCCGCCCCCACTGGAAAATCTCTCCCTTCAAGCCGATAGAATCCCAGCGGCCCGTGAAAGCCGCGCCCATTTTCGCTTGAGGAGAGTGTCGAGGACATGAGCGCATCGAAGTCGCCAACCGTTGAACTATCGATGATCGTGAAAGACGGAGGCACTGACCTCGAACGCTGCCTCTTGAGCGCCGTTCCCTATGTCGATCGCATCCTCATTGGCGACACCGGCTCGTCGGACGGCAGCCAGGAGCTGGCCCGAAGCTTTGGAGCCAAGGTCATCGAATTCCCCTGGGAAAAGGACTTCTCAAAAGCCCGCAATCGTGTGATTGAGCATTGCAAGTGCGACTGGGTGCTGGTTCTCGACGCCGACGACATGCTCGACTCCATCAACGGCGCGCGGATTCGCAAGCTCATTCAAGCGCCAAATCTCTACGCCTATCGCCACTCCGTGTGGAACTACGTAACCAAAACCACCACGCGCATCGGAGATTGGGCCGCGGCGCCAAACACCTTCCCTTTCGAGCACTCTCAGCCTTATCCCTCTTACGTGCCCACGCCCACCATCCGCCTCTTCCGCAACCATCCGGGACTCCAATTCGACGGCTGCGTCCATGAGACTCTCAACTACAGGCTCGCCGCGCTCAATCTGCCCGCGGCCGACTCTGACTTCTTCGTTCATCACTTCGGCTTTGTGCGCGATTCAGAACAAGCTCGCCGCGCCAAAAACGACCTTTACCATGAGCTGGGCGAGAATAAACTACGCCGAATCCCGAACGATCCCCAGGCACTTCAAGACCTCGGCATCAGCGAGCTGGAGCATCGCAAAAACCCCGCCGCCGCGCTTCCCTTTTTCGAAAAAGCGCGTCAGATCTTTCCGCAGTCGGCAAGGGTCTGGCTCTACACCGGCATTTGTCTCTCCAGATTGCAAAGGAACCCTGAAGCCTTGGAGTGCCTCAACCACGCTGCCAGTCTAGGATTCGATTCCGGCGTCCTCTATCAGGCAATCGGCGACACACATTATCAAATGGATAACTTCACCCTCGCCAATCAGGCGTACACCACCATGGCCGAGCGCGGAGAATCCTCCCCCATCAGTGAAGCCAAGCGCGGCGTCTGCGAGGTCCGCCTCGGTCACGTTGCCACCGGTCTCGGCCGCATCCAGCACGTCGTTGCCGAGTCGCCGGATGCCGCCGAGCTGTATGACATCCTAAGCACCGCCGCATTGCTGGCAGACGATCTTCCGCTTGCGGTCCGCACCATGCAAGCCCGTGTAAGTCTGGGCAACCTCACCGGCTTCCACTCGCAGCTCGTCTCCGTCATTCAAGCAAAGTTCAACCAGCAGCGCGCAACCGAGCTGGCCGTCGCGTAAATTCGCTCCGGCCTTCCAGAAGGCACAGTGTCTGTGGAATCAGAAAAAGACATACATTCGCAGTGAAGGTCGGTTCTCGCAAATCCAAGCTGAAAGCTGAGAGCTGAAAGCTAGAAGCTGCTCCCTGATCCCTGTTCCCTGATCCCTGATCCCTGATCCCTGAAAAAGACGCCCCCCGGCCTGGTTCGGTATCCTTGATTCGGCATTGCGGCGCTTTGCCCTGAAGGATCTATGCGCATAGGAATCACCTGTTACCCCACCTACGGCGGGTCGGGAGTCGTAGCCACCGAACTGGGCATTGAACTTGCATCGCTCGGCCACCAGGTACACTTCATCTCTTATTCGCAGCCCTTCCGGCTCAACGGCCGCGAAGAGGGAATCTTCTATCACGAGGTTCCCGTCTCCAGCTACCCGCTCTTTGAGTTCCCGCCCTACGATCTGGCGCTGGCCTCGCGCATGGCTGAGGTGGCAGAGTTCAATCAGCTCGATCTGCTCCACGTTCACTACGCAATTCCCCACTCTGTCAGCGCGCTTCTGGCGCGGCAAATGCTCGCCAGCCGAGGCCGGCGTCTGCCCTTTGTCACCACCCTGCACGGCACCGACATCACGCTGGTCGGGCTCGACCGCTGCTACCTGCCCATTACGCGCTACGCCATTCAAGAGAGTGACGGCGTCACCAGCATCTCCACTTATCTGAAAGAACAAACCATTAAGAGCTTCGACGTGACACGCGACATCGAGGTCGTCACAAACTTCGTCAACTGCGATGTCTATGCGCCCATCAAGGATGAGGAGCACCGCGCCTGCGCCCGCAAGCGTCTGGCTGCACCCGATGAAGCCATCCTGATGCACCTGTCCAACTTCCGGCCTGTCAAGCGCGTGGTGGATGTGGTGAAGGTCTTTGCCCGCGTAGCCAAACAGATGCCGGCACAACTCGTTCTGATCGGCGACGGACCTGACCGCTCTGCCGCCGAGTGGCTCGCACACGACCTGGGCATCCACGAGCGGGTCCACTTCCTCGGCAAGCAGGACAGCGTGAACGAGCTGCTGCCCCTGGCAGATCTGCTGCTGATGCCCAGCGAACTTGAGTCCTTCGGCCTGGCCGCGCTTGAAGCCATGGCCTGCAAAGTTCCCTCCATCGCCACCCGCGTGGGCGGCGTGCCCGAGCTGATCGACGATGGCAAAACCGGGCTGCTTTACGATGTGGGCGATGTGGACGGCATGGCTCAGGGAGCGCTCAGCCTGCTCGGCGACCCCGCGCGCCTGGATGCCATGCGCCAGGCCGGCCGCGCCACTGCGCAAACGCGCTTCTGCTCCTCGCTGGTCGTCCCGCACTACGTCCGCTACTACGAAAAAGTCCTGAGCCAGGCTTAAGGACCTGCCTCTGCGGTTCACAACATAATCGCAGCTGTCATCTGAGCGAACGGGGCCCCAAACGTTTCTCAGTTTGGGGTGGTGAGCGAAGAATCTGCGTTTGCTTCTTCGCGGATATTACTACGAACGCCGGGTGCCGGGTGCCCCAGGTTTCGTCTTTGAAACCTGGGAAACCACAAATCTAAGCAGTCGCGCCACTCGGCCGCGTTCAACCCTCCACAGCAAAGACAGGCGCAAATCCCAGCCGGCGCCAGAAATCGTCCACCAGCGCCACTGTCTCCTGAGCCGTGCAAGCTGGCGTGCGCAGCAAAATCTCCCGGCTGCCGCCGGCCGTCAGAGCCTTTGGTTCGGCCACAATCGCCACGCACTTCTCCGGCCGATAGGTGCAGCCAGCCAGGTCCTCAATCGAATGCCGTGTCGTCGGGGTCGCAAATACGGTCCGCGGTGGCGCCATGCGGTCCAGCAGCCACAGAATCTCCAGCTTCGATTCCAGCTCGTCCGGTACGCAGTCTATGGCAAGATCCGCCTCGCGGACCGCCTCTTCAACTGTCGACACAAAACGCACCGAAGGCGCTGACGCTGCGTTAATCTGCTCGCGAATAAGCTCCTGGGCGTGATGCAGATTCCCCGGCATTACATCTTCAAGCAGAACGTCGAATCCCGCCCGCGCAGCCTCCAGGGCCAGCCAGCGCCCCAGCGGACCAGCTCCAATAATGGCGACAGTGATCATGAGTTCTTCTCATTGTAGGGGCTCGCAGCCGGCCGGCCCGCCCCAACTGCCCGGAATCAGTCCTACCATTCGGCAAAAATTCCGCTAGCTTGGCTACGCCCCCAAAAGCCCCCGTTCGACCTCCATTTTGGTTACTTTTTCCATCCAAACCCCAGGTAACCGCTCATCGGAAATCAAGGATAAGCTGCTTATTTTTCAAAGACTATCGAGAGATTTAAGAAATATAGTCAAAATTCGCATAATGTTACCTGAGTAACCTGTAACTAGAGTACCTAACAGCCGATAGGATTCCCGGAAAGGACCACGTCTTCCCAAAAAGGAGCATTGCTTGCTCCCTCACGCAGGAGTACCTGTGTAGAGGTACAAAGAATCCAAAAGAAGGACTTTCTGCGGTACTTTTCGATGAGTCGCACTACAAGAAAGCGGAACTCGGTCGACCGCATTGCGACCGTCGGAATGGCCATCTGCGGAATTGGCTTTGGCTATCTGGTGGGCTGCGGACTCGCTCTCTTGCAGGCGACCACCTGGCTCGATCAATACTCAAAGGCCGCCGCAACCCAAAATGATGCTTCGGTCGCCGAAGCGCGCAGCGTCCTCAACGTCCTTAAAAGCTCCGAGTATCCCTTTTGTTCCGATGCCGAAATCGGCTATTTCCGCGACGTCTTGTTCCGCTCCGAGCACCTCAAAGACGCCGGACACATTCACAACGGAAAAATCGACTGCTCCGCCACCGCCGGACACGCGGCTCGAACCGGCGTAGCGCTCAGGCCCGACTACCGTCTGGCAGACGGATCCCTCGCCTACAGCAACCTCGACCCTGTCCAGGACGCCGGACTGAAGCGGGCTGCCCTTCAATTGGGCAGCACCTACGTTGTCTTCGGCGCAGATCCGCTCTCGAATCCGGGCCCCATCCCCATGCACCTTTCCATGACCATGCAGGGCGACCGCATCGCGAATGACGATGGGGCGTCTGGCAATGTGTCCGCCAGCGTTGTGCCGCACATGGCCTTCAAGGGCTCTGGCCATCTCGGTAATACCCTTTACGCAACCAATTGTTCTGCACAGCAATCTGGCTGCGTTACCGCCTACACGTCGGTCTCTGAGGCTTTGCACGGCGAGTCGGACATGATGTCTTCCAGCGCCATCGCCGGCGGTCTGGCGGGCATCCTCATCGGCATGGGCTTCTCCTTCGCTTACAGCCACCACCGCGAAATCGCCCAGCAACTTCGCCGCGCCATCGAGCAGGACAAGATTCACATCGTCTATCAGCCCATCGTCAACCTCGCCACCCGGCAAATTGTCGGCGCCGAGGCCCTCTCGCGATGGACCGACGAAGACGGAAACGTTGTTCCGCCCGACGTCTTTGTAAAAATCGCCGAAGAGGCCGGTTTCATTGGACTGATCACCCGCTCTGTCCTGCGCCATACG
>CAYZVG010000219.1:0-3177 GCA_964481595.1 uncultured Occallatibacter sp.
CCCGTCTTGAAGCTCACGCTGGGCGCAGCCTCGCCGCTCCACCAGTCCCACGCCGACTTCCCGGCTTTGATCCACGAGGTATCCGCAATCTTCGAGGGCGGATTCAGATTCAGCACGATATTCGATTCGATCAGCCTACCCGGCTCGTCGGCGATCATCACCACGCGCCATGGGCTTGAGAGCGGCGTCTTGGTCTCAACCGCATAACTCGAGTCGATTTTCCCGGCTTGGTCTGCATGCGGCGAGAGATCCGCCTGTAGGGTGTGGCTTAGAAATCCACCCGCCCGGCGCAGATACATGCCCGAGTAGTTCTCAATGTCTGCCTCGGTGATGGCCGCCCATCCGACACCGGGCACATTGGCCAAATACGGGAGCCCGATCAGCCAGTCCTGATGCAGGCCGCTCACGTTGCGCAGTTGATACTCATCCTCCCAAGACGATTGATACCCATCCAGGATCAGCGGATAGGTCGACGCGTCTCGCACATAAGTGAATTGGGTGAGCTCATGCGCAATGCGCACCTGGCCGATCCCTGGTTGCTCCGGTACCATGTAGCGAAAGGCCACGCCGTCATCGAAAGCGCGCGCTTCAATTGTCAGCTTGCGCCCGCTGCCATCCACGAAGTCGGCCCGCACGCCGTTGAAGTGGTTGCGCACCTCGCGCGTTTTTCCCACGGGGAGGGTGTAGCTCTCGTCCATGGTCTCCGGCTGCTCGGCAGTCTTGCGCATTCCTGGACCGAGCGGCGGCTGCCCTGCCAATTCCAGCCCCAGCTTCGATGGCACAATGAGCTGCTTGCCGTGAAAACCGATTGCGTAGTTGAGGTCGTCGTTTGCGCCGGCGGCGCCAGAAAGCTTGAGCGAAATCTGCCCGTCGGGCGAGGTGATTATCGCAGAGGGTGATTCCTGACCCGGCGCGATTCTTGCAGCCAGAAGTGCGAAGGCAAACAAAGCAACGAGACATGGCGAAAGATGGCGCAGCGTCGGCATGGTTCCTCCGTGCAGGCCCGAGAAGCGCTTGAATCGCAACGCGCTTCCGTGGTCCCGCGCCAGTATACTTCCAATGCCTCACGCAAAGTACAGGGCGGCCTCGGCCCACAACACCGCTTCCTGGTAACAGCGCAACAGATCCCACTCGGTCAGATTGAGCGCACGCGCAAACTCATCGCAGGCAATCCAGTCGCCCAGTTCATACCGCTCGAGCCACGTGATCAGCCCTCTCTCCGGTACTCGGTCGCCCATCAGTGCCTGGCGGATCTCTGCCCTTAGCGGCAATTGAGGCGCCAGGTCGATCATCGGCGCGCGCAACATGGCAGGCAGAAGGCTCAGCATTCCCAGCAGGTACTGCTCGCTCGGGTCGAGATTCTGCAATCTGGCGGCAAGCTCGCAAAATCGCCCGCGAACAAACGCCATGCGCAGCAGCTCCAGCGGCTGGCCCGAATTGAGGTCGCTTGCTATCGCGACCATGGCCATGCGGCGAAAGGTCTCTTCTCCTACCGCCAGCAGTGCCGCCTGCACACTGCTGACTTCCTGCTGCATCGCGCACACCGGGGAGTTGATCAATCGCAGCAGCCGGTAGGTGAGCGAAGTATCGCGCTTCACCAACTCCGTGAGCTTATGCAGGTTCATTTTCTCGTCATTCAGCAGCCGCAGAATCTCCACCTGCGACAGCCGGTTGACGGGAATCTTGTGCTTTGCAAACAGGACGGGACGGCAGAAATAGTATCCCTGCACCAGCGAGAAGCCCTCGTCTCGAGCCTGCGCGAATTGATCCTGCGTCTCGACTTTTTCGGCGATCAGCGCCACCGCAAAGTGCCGCAGCCTGCCGAGAAGCTCGCGGCGTTCCAGGCGATTGGTCCCGGAAAAATCCACCTTGACATACGCGGCCGCTTCAAGCAGCGCCTCAACGCCGGGAGCCCAGGCAAATCTGTCCAGGGCCAGACGGTAGCCTGCCGCCTTCAGGGTGCGGCACATCGCCGTCAACTCAGGCCACGACGCGGCGTTCTCCTCGATCTCCAACACCGTCATGCTCGAGGGAAGCATTCCGACCAAAGTTTCAGTCATCATTTCGGGGGTGCACTTTACAAATGCCGGCAGGCCGCAAGTCAGCTTCCCCAACCCGAAGATCACTGTGTCGTCGATGACCATGCGTGCTGCGGTTTCGCTATCGTCGGGGGATTCGGACCCCACGCCATGATTGAAAAGCAATTCGTATGCGTGCACTTTGCTGCGCAAATCGAGGATCGGCTGCCGCGCAACATAGCGCGCCCCCTCGGCACGCTCCGGCTCCGCGGCTTTAGCGCAAACATGCGATTGGACATCGGTTGCCATGCGTTCCCCCCCCGAATTGCCTATCGGCAGGCTGCACGCGGAACTTGAAGGCGAGCCTTCGTTCCCAGGAGTCGGCGCGAGAATTCGCAACGGGCTCTATGTAAAATTCAGTGCCGCTTCGGTCCAGGCTACGGCTTGTTCGTAGTGACCGGCCAGGCGATCGGCTTCGAGCCTGTTCGCTTCCGCGATCCATTCGCAAGCCGCCCAGTCGCCGAGTTCGTGCCGCTCCAGCCAGGCGAGCAGGCAGCGTTCTTTTATGTCCGCTCCCAGCAGGGCATGACGAATCTCATCGCGCAGCGGCAGCGAGGGCGCCAATTCACGCATGGGCAGCCGAAGCATTGCCGGCAGCAGGCTCAGGAGCCCGAGCAGGTACTGTTCCCTATGATTGAGCCCGCAAGGCTCGGCGGCCAGCTCGCAGAATCGCGCGCGCACAAGCGCCATGCGCAGCAGTTCCGGCGGTTGGCCCGCATTCAATTCGCTGGCAATGGCCAGCGTCGCCACGCGGCGAAACGTCTCCTCGCCGACGGCGATCAGCGCCGCCTGCACCGACCGCACTTCCCGCTGCATTGCGAAGAACGGTGAGTTGATCAGGCGCAACAACCGGTAGGTCAGCGAGGCGTCGCACTTCACGTGCCGGGCCAGTTCATGCAAATCGAACGTATCGTCCTGTAAAAGCCGCAGGATCTCTACGTGAGAGAGCCGGTTCACTGGAATTTTGCGGTTCTCGAGCAACGTTGGCCGGCAAAAATAGTAGCCCTGGATCAGCGTGAATCCTTCCTCGCGCGCCTCCGCCAATTGCTCCTGGGTCTCCACCTTCTCGGCGATCAGCGCAACCGTATGGCCGCTCAGC
>CAYZVG010000219.1:3187-5635 GCA_964481595.1 uncultured Occallatibacter sp.
TACGCGCTCCATGTGATTGGCCAGCGTAAAGTCCACTTTGATGTAGTCGGCTATCTCCACCAGCGGATCCGTGCCAGGCTTCCAGAGAAAATCGTCGAGCGCCAGTCTGTACCCCGACGCCTTCAATTTGCGGCAAGCGCTCACGACCGCGGGCGAAGGGTCAACGGTTTCAAGAATCTCAAGCACGGTCATGCCCGAGGGAAGAATTGAAATCAGATTGCCGGTCAGAGCCTCGGCGGTGCAGTTGACAAATGCCGGGAGTCCGAAAGTCAACTGGCGCAACCCGAAGAGCACCGTATTGTCGATCATTGTGCGTGTCGCCAGCTCGCCATCGCCGCGAAACGCCGCCTCAGGTCCGTTGCGGAAGAGGAGCTCGTAACCGTGCACCTTGCCGCGCAAATCCAGAATGGGCTGGCGGGCGACATAGCGAATGCCGCCTGCAATCTCGGGCCGGTGCGCCGGAACGCACTCGGGCAATTGTGCCAGTGCCGACATCAGTACCTTCCGGTACGTCTATCGGCAGCTCACGCGCCAAACTTGAAGGAATACGCCGGACCACACTTGAAATGCGGGGCGTCCGGCGGTCGAGCGGCGACGGGCGCCTCTACCCGCCCATGAACATGCCGCCGTTTACATCCAGCACGTGGCCTGTAATGTACGACGCCGCATCCGAGGCCAGGAACTTGACTGCCTGCGCCACGTCCTTTGGGGTTCCACGGCGGCCGAGGGGAACCGTTGCCAGCATGGCCTTGGTGACCTCTTCGCTCAGCACCGCGGTCATTGGCGTTTCAATGTATCCCGGCGCGACGGCGTTTACCGTGATGTTCCGCGATGCCACCTCGCGGGCCAGAGACCGAGTAAAGCCAATCAATCCTGCCTTCGACGCTGCATAGTTTACCTGTCCGGCTTGCCCCGCGCGGCCCACCACGCTGGCGATGTTTACGATGCGTCCCCAGCGGTTCTTCAGCATGGGGCTGAGCAGAGCCTGCGTAAGCAGGAAAGCTCCCGTCAGGTTGATGCTCAGCACCAGATCCCAGTCTGCGGGCTTCATGCGCAGCATCAGGTTGTCGCGCGTGATGCCGGCGTTGTTCACGATAATTTCGACCTTGCCGAATTTGTCGAGGATTGCTTTGGCGCCGGTATCAATCGACTCCTGGCTCGACACGTTGACGGTGAACGCCGAGGCATCGATTCCCTGGCCCTTCATCTCGGCCACCGTCTCGGCCAGCTTGGCCTCATTGACATCCGCCAGCACAATGACGGCGCCGGCCGCGGCCAGCTCATCCGCAATCGCGCGCCCGATTCCCTGGGCCCCACCCGTGACAAGAGCAATCCGTCCCTGCAAATCCGCCATCTTTCCCTTGACCTCTCCGCGAGCTATTTCCTCCAAGCGTCGCCTTTACCTCGCTCATTATAGATGGGGAATTTGACGGGAATGGCCACGATGCGACTGCGCACGGCCTCGTGTACCGGTAGCGCTTGCGCGGTGCAACCGGGGCCAGAAGCCAGAAGCAGGCAGCTGTCTTTACGTCGGCGTCGCGGCAACCGTCACCGGCCGGGGAGCCAGCGCGGGGCGCAGTAGTTCCGCCGGCCAAACATAGACCGCCAGCCGCCGCGAATAATGCAACACCGGATCCTTGTCGGGTAGCTGAATACCCGCGGCCGTCGCCAGGTCGTTGCGCTCGATCTCGGCTTCCGCTTCTTCGAGGGGCCATGGCACGTGGTGCAGGTTGGCCCGGATCGGCTGTCCCGCACGGTTGGTGCTGAAGACGCAGGGGCGCTCCGTCATAAAGTATTCAAAGCTGCCCCCGCGAATCTCCGCCAACCTGCTTGACGGCCCCAATCCCCGGTAACGCGCGCTAAAGATAACCTCCTGGCGCGCAAACCGTCTCCGGCTGTAGAACGCAAACTCCCGTTCCGATCTTTGTTCCAGGTGCATCTCGGCCAGGCGATAGGGCAGGTGATACACAACGTGCGCGGCAGCCACCGCGAACAGGTTGCTTGAATCCACTGAGAAGCAGTAAAAGCCCGGCGTCCCGGTAAACCGGTCGCGAACGTAAGTGCGAAGATTGAGGTCAGGGAAGTTGCGGAGCCCCGGAATGGCAGGCACTCCGCGGATTTTGATGCGGTCGAGCCAGAAAGGCACGGCCCCGAGCCATGCCGATCCCTGGAATGAGTCCGCCTCAAGCCACTCGGGCAGCAATGCCTCAATCACCGGCGTCGGAATCGGCCAATGCGCAAACAGCAAATCGTTCCAACGCTGGGTCATCGCCCAGCGCCCCGCCGGCAAAGGCCGCGGTTTGTGCGAAGTCCGCACCAAGTACTCCCGCATGGCAGCTCCCGCGTGCGGGGGGCTCGCGCACTCGAGGCGTTCTGCCACCCCACTTAAGGTCACGTTCTCCGCAAGGCGGGGCCGCTCCCTCATGCCGTATTCTGTCCCTAGACCAA
>CAYZVG010000220.1:0-5569 GCA_964481595.1 uncultured Occallatibacter sp.
AGCCCCGCGTGAGCCGGCACTGCTGGAAGAGATCAAGATTCTGCTGCTGCCCAAGGATCCCAACGACGAAAAGAACGTCATCTTGGAAATTCGCGCGGGCACCGGCGGCGACGAGGCCTCGCTTTTTGCCGCCGAGGTCTTCCGCATGTATCAGCGCTTCGCCGAGCAGCACAAATGGAAGATCGGCGTGCTCTCGATGTCCGAATCGGGCGTGGGCGGATTCAAGGAAGTGATCGCCATCATCGAGGGCGAACGCGTCTACTCGCAGATGAAGTGGGAAAGCGGCGTGCATCGCGTGCAGCGCGTTCCCGCAACCGAGACGCAGGGCCGCGTGCACACCTCGGCCATCACGGTGGCCGTGCTGCCTGAAGCAGAAGACGTCGATATCAAGATTGAAGCCAAAGACCTGCGCATTGATACATTCTGCTCGTCGGGCCCTGGCGGCCAATCGGTTAACACCACTTACTCAGCCGTGCGCATTACGCACCTGCCTACCAATACCGTTGTGAGCTGCCAGGACGAGAAGTCGCAGATCAAGAATCGCGAGAAGGGAATGCGCGTGTTGCGTTCGCGGCTTTACGAGATCGAGCACTCTCGCCAGCAGGCGGAGCTTGCCAAAGAACGCAAGCAGCAGGTGGGCACGGGCGACCGCAGCGAAAAGATCCGCACCTACAACTTTCCGCAGAACCGGCTCACCGACCACCGCATCGGGCTTACGCTGCACCAGCTCGACCTGGTAATGGAAGGCCGGCTGCAACCAATCGTGGATGCGTTAGTTACGCACTACCAGGCCGAGCAGTTGAAAGCCGACGCAACGCAGGCGGCATGAATCTCGCAGGCTGGGTAGGGCAGGGCGAGGAGCAGCTCCGTTCAGGCCCGCATCCTGAGCGGGCGCAGCGCGATGCTGAGTTTCTGCTGATGCATCTGATTGAGCGCAACCGCGCCTACCTTCTCGCGCATCCTGAGGCTGAGCTGGAAGCTGGCGTTGCAGATCGCTATTCCGCGCTGATCGAGCGGCGATTTGCCGGCGAGCCCATCCAGTACATCGTCGGCGAATGCGAGTTCTACGGGCTTCCATTTCGTGTCACGCGCGACGTGCTCATTCCGCGTCCTGAGACCGAGCACTTGGTCGAAAAGACGATCCAGCTTGCGGCGAAATTCGACAAGCCGCGCATCGTCGACATTGGCACGGGTTCCGGCGCAATCGCTGTCGCTCTGGCGCGCCTGTTGCCTTCAGCGCAAATCACGGCAATCGACTTGTCGGCAGCCGCGCTCCATGTTGCGCGCGCAAACGCCGAACACAACGGCGTCGCCGAGCGCATTCGCTTTGTTGAGGGCGATCTGTTCGCTCCGGTGGCCGGCGAGTTCTTCAATATCGCCGTATCCAATCCGCCGTATGTTCCGGAGAACGATCGAAACACGCTGTCCGTTGAAGTGCGCGAGCACGAGCCGGAGCTGGCGCTGTTTGCCGGTGCGGATGGGCTGGAGGTTTACAGGCGCATGATCCCGGCTGCGCGTTCGGCGGTTGTTCCGGGCGGATTCCTGGCGCTCGAAATCGGCTTCGGGCAGGCCGCCGGCGTGGCCGCGCTGCTCGCCAGGTCCGGCTTCGAGCAAATCGAATTGACCGCGGACTTACAAGGCATTGACCGCGTTGTAACCTGTCGCAACCATTGAATCGCACGAGCCATTCGGCACATCTGGAATAAGAGAAAACTGGCGCGCGCCCTGGTTTCCAGAATGAGTTTTTCCGTGCGCCGGTATCCTATCTTGTAGTACAAGTTTCCTGAGAGGATCTCATGCCACAGTCCAAAGGTTATGCCGCACCGGATAAGCAATCGCCACTCGCTCCCTTCAACTTCAGCCGCCGCGAGCCCGGCCCCACCGAGATCGCTGTGGAAACTCTTTATTGCGGCGTGTGCCACAGCGACCTGCACATGGTGCGCGACGAGTGGGGCCAGTCGATCTATCCCCTCGTGCCCGGACATGAGATTGTGGGCCGCGTGAAAGCCGCCGGTTCCGCGGTAAAGAAGTTCAAGGCAGGCGACATTGCCGCCATCGGCGTGATCGTAGATTCGTGCCGCAAATGCGCGCCCTGTAACAAGGGCGATGAGCACTTCTGCACTGAGGGAGCGACGCTTACCTACGCGGCTAAGGATCGCGTTGACGGCTCAATCACCATGGGCGGCTACTCGAACAACTACGTTGTCGACGAGCGCTTTGCGCACACGGTTCCCGCGAATCTCGATCTCGCCGGCGTAGCGCCACTGCTCTGCGCGGGCATTACCACTTACTCGCCGCTGCGCCACTGGAAGGTAGGGCCGGGCATGAAGGTGGGCATCGTCGGGCTCGGCGGACTGGGCCACATGGCCCTTAAATTTGCCCACTCATTCGGGGCGCATACCGTGCAGTTGACCACTTCGCTCAAAAAGAAGGAAGATGCGTTGCGGCTTGGCGCAGATGAGGTAGTTGTCTCAAGCGATGAGAGTGCGATGAAGGCTCACGCCAACTCGTTTGACTTTATCCTCGACGCTGTTTCGGCTCCGCACGCGTTGGAACCATATCTTGGCCTGCTCAAGCAGGATGGGACGCTGACCATCGTCGGCTTGCCCGAGAAGCCGCTTGAGTTTCAGATGTTCTCGCTCATCACCAAGCGCGCGTCGATTGCCGGCTCCATGATCGGCGGCATGCCGGAGACGCAGGAGATGCTGGACTACTGCGGCCAGCACAACATTACCGCCGACGTGGAAGTGATTCCGATCCAGAAGGTCAACGAAGCCTTTGAGCGCATGCTCAAGCAGGACGTGAAATACCGATTCGTGATCGACATGAGCACGCTGACGTAGAGTTCTTGGCATAGCCGCGACATTCAATCAGGAACGAGACTAACGGGCGGCTAAACGCGGCCCGTTTTGTTTAGCTCGCGATAAAAGCCCAGGTCGTTCCCGCTCAGGCTTTTTGCGATATAGGCGATCTGGCCGTAGTGCAGGCCGAAGTGTTCAATCGCCTGGTAAACCGCGTCGATGCCGCGCACTTTGTAGCCCTGAATCTCATACGGCGCAAGCAGTTCTTCAGCCGTGAGCCGGTTGAGGACCTTCTCCACTACTGTCATGGTGGCGCCGAGGCGGCCGAGTACCTCGGCAGCCGTAAGTCCTCCCTGCGCCGCGAATTCAGCAGGGCGGTCGCGCTTGTCTTCCATCTGGTTGAACGAGGCCACGAGCCACTGCGTCAGATTGCCGTTCAAATGCAGAACAATATTGCCCACGCTGTTCGAGGCTTCGTTCGGCCGCCACCATACCTGCTCCATGGTCATTGGCTCGACGCAGGCTTTCAGCCGCGGCCAGTGCTGCGTAAGCAGCCTCTTGCGCGAGTAGTCGAGAAACAGTGCGGCCAATTCTGAATCTGAGGCTGGCATAAACCTTATCCTCCGTAATTCACGGCTGGCACCGCTTCAGTGCTTGACTAAAGCAGTTCGTAGCCGGCGAACCAGTAGCCTATCTCAAAAGCCGCTGTGTCTTCCGCGTCTGAGCCGTGGATGGCGTTCTCCTGCAGTGAGCCGGCGAAGCGCTTGCGGATGGTTCCCTCTTCAGCATTCGCAGGATTGGTTGCGCCCATCAACTTGCGCAGGTCGGCAATGGCATTCTCCTTCTCAAGCACCATTAGCACCAGTGGCCCCGACGACATGAAATCGGTAAGCGCATTGAAGAACGGCTTGCCCTTATGCACGCCGTAAAAGCCCTCCGCCTCGGCCTTGGAGATGGATTGTTTCTTGATGGCGACAATCTTGAACCCGCCCTGTTCAATGGCGGCGAGTATTGCGCCGGTAAGGCCCTTGCGGACCGCGTCTGGCTTGACGATGCTGAACGTGCGTTGCGCCACGGGACTTGCTCCTAGGGAAAGATGTCTGCTTTTTTATTGTACTTGGCGGCTTTGCGGGTACATGCCAATGAAAAGGCACACGCCTGCCAACGGTCCGGCGCAGGAGCGACAGCGTTTCAGGATTCCTTGCGCTCGGGCTCCCACTGGTCTTCCGGACGGCGCTCCAGCCGGTTCTCGCTGTCTTTTTGCTCCTCCTGCTGGCGGCGCCATTCGCGTTCCTGGCGTTCCTCGCGGCCATCGCTCATCGCCTGCGCTCCTCACTTCCACATCAAAAGCCGTCAACGGCTCGGCGTTGCCATCAACTGTACAAACATTTTCTTGAACCGCGGCAGATCAAGATCGAGCTGCGCATGAACCAGCCGCACTCCGGTCTGGGGTTTGGTGTCTTCGCTCCACGTCAGCGTGTCGCCGTAGTGCGGGCCGTGGCTCAGGTCAACATCCATATAGAGCGGCTTCTCTTTGGCGATCAGCCCTGGATCAATCAACGCGCAGGCGGCCAGCTCGTCCCACATAAAGTAGCGGCTCTGGCTCCAGGCGGCAATGTAACGCGCAGCGGGTGCTGGCGATTTCGCAATCTCATCCAGAATCTCTTTGGTGAACGGCGCTTTGCGCGTCACGTCGTCTGTGGTCACGTCAATGCGTGGCCAGTCCGCGCGCAAAACAATGTGCGCTGCCTCGGGATCGAACCAGAAGTTGAACTCGTGGCGCGGATCGCCGCTCACCTCGGCATCGTTCATCTGCGGGTTCAGGCTGCTGCCCATCAGGGCAATTCCCTTGGTCAGTGAGGCGAACTCCGGATCGATCGCAATCGCCAGCGCAATGTTGGTCAGGGGCCCGGCCGCGAAAATCGTCACCTCATGCGGATGCGCCCTCACCTGCCGGATGAGAAAGTGCGCTGCATCCTCATCGATCGCCTTGATCGTCGGCTGGCCTTCAGGCATGGCCGCGGCGTTGTGCGGTCCCATTTCCGATGGCCCCGACGCCTGCTGCCAGGCACCCAGGTAACTCTGGCGTCCGTCGATCTGCTCGGAAAGACGCGTCTCAGCTTCGTTGCGCACCAGCGGAAACTCCGCTCCGCGCGCTACGGGAATGTCTGCGTGGCCGGTCAGCTCCAGCATGCGCAGCGTGTGCTGGGTCTCTTCGTCGCGCCAGCCATCGCCGGTCACAATGGTGATGCCCAGCACCTGCACATGGGGCGACTGCAGCAGAGCCAGCATGGCCATCTGGTCCGATCCGCCTGGTCCCGCGCCATCCTGGTCGATCATCACCATGCGCTTCTGCGCCGCGCAGGCAAGCGCAGTTAGCCCAAGCACGGTCCAAAGTGCCGTAGTTCTCATCGTTTTGAATTGAGGCATACGCACTCGAAAGCGCTCGTCTGCGTGTCTACCTGCGCCCAAAGGCGCGCGGCCTTACCGGCGGAGTAACGGGCAGATCCGTTTTGCCCGCGGGGAACACGGCAAGAAACCGCTCCGGCCCTTCGCCGCTGCTTGCTGTTTCAACACCTTCTATCGATTTGAAAACCAGGTGCAGAAGGCGCCGTTCGCGGCTGTTCGTCGGAGGAAAGGCGTACGGGATTCCGGACTTTCTGACCTTCTCTGCGGCCGTCTCAGCTTGCAGCCGAAGCTCCTGCGCCCGCAGCGCCTTAAAGTTCGCGGCGTCAAAGCTCACCAGGTCGTTTTCCCGCTGGTCAAGC